>NZ_JARVRY010000044.1:0-15896 GCF_030209485.1 Novosphingobium sp. fls2-241-R2A-195 | reverse complement strand
CTCGTCAGGCTCATAACCTGAAGGTCGTAGGTTCAAATCCTACCCCCGCAACCAAACAATACAACGACTTAGACGCTAAGAGCCGAGCTCCACGAAACACCGTGTCCGTGTCAGGTCCGTTTTTCCTCGCACAATTTTATGAACAGAAGCGCGCAAGAACGTCCGGTTCTGGGCATCGGCTTCCCGTCGCCTGACGGCCGGAAGGGGTGAATGGCGGTCATTCCTACCGCGTAATCTCAAGAACCTTTGCATCTTGAACGGCCAACTTCAAATCCTGCGCTGCCATCGAGATTCTTAGAATTTCCGGTGCTTCTTCGAATGAAGGTCGCTGATCCCACGCGAGACGGACGAGTTCCTGCCCGTTCCCATCAGACCAGCGCCGCGTAATGGTCCAAGTATGCGCGCCGGATGTACTGTCCCGAATAAACTGTTCAACTGCTGATCTCGTGCCGCGCAATGTCAATCCGGTCGTAGGATCGTCTGCGGCCATAGCTTGCCCCGATATAGAAATGGCAAGTGCCACCGCCCCTGCCCGAAACTAAGAATAACGGTCTACCATAAAGGGATGGTCCTTCAATTGCCGAAGGATTGCAATGAGGCGTGTCCGGTCAGGCTGCATTTCTTCCCGAGCGGCGGGCACCGGACAGGCCGCTTTGGAATGCGGCCTTTGGCATCCTAATGGGCCGAAAGGGGTGGTTTTCGGACATTTGTAGCGTTCAGTGACGAGGCAGCGGCAACTGTTCGAAGGTACGGCGCAGTTGGCTATTCCGTTTCGCATGGTGCTTGGAATTGCATCCGAAATTCATCAGGAAGTGCATGTCGTACTCCGGGCCTCTCCACCTTATATAGATGGCACCCGCGTCCGTTGTGCGAGGCACTTTGGGTGGGCACGGGTACTTGATAAAGCGCAAAGCACTCTCGTCAGTATAAGGTTCTGCATCGGCCCGATATGGCTCAAGACTGGATAAGAAGCTCACGAACTGCTCGTGGGTCATTTTGAAGGTGCCACTTTGCCCTTCTGGGTAAGGCTCGCTGATATGATAATTGCCGAGGCCCGTTGACGCTATTGTCACATCCTGAGATTGCCAGCCTGATTGCCTTATCTCGATTTTCTCGATTTCAGGACGATCCGCTTTGCCGCAAGCAACGACGAATAACATGGCGATCAATGCAACGAGCAAGCGCATTCTGAACTCTGTCACAATGGGCTGGTGTCTGCAAAGAGTCGATGCAAGAAGCGGGGCCAGCAATGGCCCCGCTTCTGCACTTCATGCTGAGACCGGGATCAGCTTGTCCGCCGCGCTCTTGTCGAAGGCGGTGACCAGCGCATGTTCATGCGCTTCTGGATTGTCGCGCAGCGGCTTTGCAGCATCGACCAGATTTCCGGATCATCGCTGGCCAGCGCGACCATGATCTGTTCGATGAAGTCGTCTAAAGGCATCGCACGCGGATCGCCGCTCATGTAGATCCGTATCGACCCAGGGCAGGGGCACTTCTCAGCGGCAATCAACAAGGATTCAGACTTGTTCCATGCTGAGCCGGACCTAGCTGGACGTAGTGTAAAGTTTGGCTTCTCCACTCAGCTTTTCCATCGATTTTGTGTTCCCAAGTGTGTTGTCGTCCCAATCGTTCCTGCCTGACGGGGCGTCGGGTCTGGGCGCGGCGGATCGCTGCAGCCCACCACAACCAGTCCCCAATCGACAAAACCCTTTGTTTGCCGAGTACTGTTCTTGGGACTGCCGAGTTATGACTTTTCTAGGAGAAGGCATTCATTGCCGCAGCAACCAAAGACGCTCACGCGTGCGGAAATGGCGGAGGCCATCAGCCGCTACGTCGGCATCTCGGCTCGCGACGCCTCGCGCATGAACCTGACCACCACGGCGCTGGGGCTTCTTGCATCAGACCTCGTGTCCCGCTCTTTTCCGGCACACCTCTGCGCCCAGCATGCCAGCATGCGCCTGCCGCAGCGCGAATGCGATCTACTCGCGTATGAACTTCGACTTCTTCATGCAAAATCTCCAGCTTCCCTTAGCTTCGACTTTGCCAGATTCCTCTCATTCCCATCGGTGATATATTCTGGGACAGGGTCAGTTCGGGTAGGCCCGGGTCAAGGTGCTCAGGCGGTCGCGGATGTCCTGGGGCACGCGGAATTCGTCGCGATGGTAGTCATTGCGTCCGGAGACCGATTCCTCGACCAGATCGTCGTGAAGGCTGCCCATCAGCCCATTGATCGCGCTGAGGAAGCGAGACATGCGGAATATCCTCTCGTCGGGTTCCAGCGTGCGCATGGTGTCGTAGAACGAGACCTGACGGCTGATGATCTTGCGCATGGCGTGGAAGCGGTGCGCGGTCAGCTTGGCCTCGCCCAGCCCCTCGCCCAGCCATAGCCTGAGGCGGCCGACTTCGGCGCGGCGGAAGCGCAGGAACCCTTCGGCGCCGTCCAGCCGCACACCCGCGACTTCGCGCTGTACGGCGATCCACACGGAGCGCATCAGCAGCATCCGCAGCAGCAGCGCATAGCCCAGCACCGCCGTTCGGCGCCCGTTGCGGTAAGAGTCTTGCAGGTGTCCCATCACCGCCACCGTCGCGCGGAACAGCAGCGGGGCGCGGTGGTTCCTGCCGTAGAGGACGAGGGCGAAGCGCAAGTGCTTGTAGCGTGCGCGGATCAGCTTGTAGCGCCGCCGCGCGTCGGACGGCAGATCGCCGGTCAGCAGCAGCGTGGCGGTCAGCGCGCGCAAGTCCGCCCGGTTCGCGCCTTCGCGCCAGAATTGTACGCACAAGTCCAGGCAGCGGCGCATGTCAGCCTCTCCGCAAGCGACGGGGATCGGGTCGGGCAGGCTGACCACGGGGTCGACGACGTCGTCCATCTCGACGGCCTCGAACAGGGCGTCAAGAATTTCGGGGGGGTACGGGGCAAGGGTGCTCATGCCGCCGCCTCCGCTTGCCCGCCGTGCGGCAGAGCGTGACGGCCGCGATAGGCCGACAGCGTCGGCACCAGCATGAACGCGGTCTTGAGGCACACCCCGGCAACGTAGGCCAGACCCGCGCCCCACAGTCCGAACAGGTGGATCAGCACGACCAGCAGCACCGCATAGCCCAACGCCGCCGTACCTTCCGCCACCAACGCGGAGCGTTCGCGCCCGGCCATGTAAAGCAGCGATTCCAGTGGGAAAGCCGCCATCGCCACGACCAGCGAGGCGGTCATGAGCTGGAGCAGGTCGTAAGCCTCGACATAGCGCTTGCCGAACACGAGGTCGATCACCGGTTCGCCGCCGATCGACACGATCAGCAGGACCACCACGGCGATCGCGCCGGAAATCAGCGCGCTGCGCACGGCCAGCTGCCACGGGTGGCGGCTACTGGGGTCAAGCCGCATGATCTCGGGATAGAAGCTGCGCGAGAGGAGTTCGGCGGGCTTGCTGGCGGAATCGAAGAACGTCGCGGCGATCTTGAACAGGCCTGCGGCGGCGGGGGTGAGCAGGGCGCCGACGACGAGGTTGCTGACCGGCCCCCATGCCGCCCAGATCGAGTGCGCGACATTGGTGGTCCACACGAAGCCCCAGGCGCCGGACAAGCGCCGCGCCGGGCCGAACAGGCCGGGCCGCAGTGCGTCGGTCATCCGGCGACGGCGGAGTTCGCGGATGGAGAGTGCCCACAGGCACAAGTCGCCGGACAAGTCGGCGATGTACCAGGTCAGCACGAAACCGGTGAAGCCGAAGCCGCACAGGTAGGACAAAGCGGCACCGAACGCGCGCACAAGCGGGGTCACCAGCTGTTGCAGCGCGATCTGGTCGAACCTGTCGAACACCCTGAGAACGCCGGTGGGGGTCGCCGCCGTCATCGTCGGGATCAGCGTGCAGTAGAGCATCGCCATGTTCAGGTTCTCGGCGCCGATGCCGAACCATCCGGCGGCATGGGGCAGCAGCAACAGGCCCCCCGCAAGGCCGATCAGTCCGCTGGCGAGATCGAGGCCGACCGCAAATCCGGTGACGTCGCGCAAGATCGCGGTGTCGCCGCGCTCGAGCGCGGGGGCGCCGTAGCGCACGATGAACTGCCAGGTCTGGAACTTGACCACCGCGCCTACGCCGTTGGCATAGGAGTGGATGAGCACGAGCGTGCCGAACAGCGCGGGCGTCATGCCGCGTCCGGCGCAGGCGAGCGCGATCAGGCCGAGCAGGGCGCCGCCGATCTTGCCCGATGCGAGGTAGGATGCGTTGCGGACGATGGTGCGGAACACTCCGTCCGAGAACCAGCGTTTCATGGGTAGGCTTGCCATTGTTCTATGCTGCGGCTCCGGCGAAAGGGAGGCCGCCTTCGTGTGCGATCAGCAGCGCGTTCACCGCCACCTTGGCGCGGGAGATCACCTGTTCCAGCGGCGCTTCGGCGTCCAGTTCGACGACCGGCGCGGTGCCGAAGCGCAGGCGCGGCACGTCGGCGATCTTGCGCGCCAGCGAGGTGAAGCGGTGGTCCGGCTTGCGCGCGGCAGCGACGTCGAGCGAGACGTTGAGCCGCAGCACGAGGTCGGGCGGCTGCTGCGTCATCGTCTCGAACATGCGCCGTTCCGATGCCGCCAGCATGCCGATGAGGCCGCCGGGGCGCGCTGCGGCAAGGCCGGGTCCGTCCATCGGGCCGGGGATTTCGAGCTGCGGAAAGCGGTCGGCGATGATCGTGCGGCCTTCGCCGCGCAGCCGCATCATGCGGCGGAAGCGGAGCAGGCGGCGCAGCGAGAAGGCGTAGATCACCAGCGCCGCGCCAAGGCCCGGGCCTTTCTCGCCCTGCGCCTTGCGGGCCTTGGCATGGATCGACTTGTCGAGCCGTCCGCCCAGCAGCGGCAGCCGCGCGATCACGCGGCCGATGTTGCCGGACTGCTTGCCGAGGTGGCAGGTCACGGTGGGTTGCCGCTGTCCCAGCCATGCCTGCAGTTCCTGCGTCAGCGTGGACTTGCCCGAGCCGTCGCAGCCGATCACGGCGATCAGCGGAGGAACCCGGGTCATGCCGCCGGTGCCTCGACCTGGATCAGCGCGAGTACGGTGGCGAGCACTTCGGGATAAGGCCGCGTCGCGTCCACGTCGATGATATGCGCGCCGCCGAACTTGAGCGTCGGCATCACCGCCAGTTTTCGTTCCAGCGGCGCGCGGGTGTGGTCCGACTTGCGGCCGAGCGCCGTCTCGACATCGATGTTGAGGCGGATCACCAGTGTCGGGCGATAGGCCGCCATGTCCTCGTAGAGCTGCCGTTCGCGCGCGGCGAGGCGCTCGACCAAAGCCGACCCCCGGCGCGTCCACGCCAGACCCGGACCGTCGAACCCGCCCGCCAGCTCCGCCTGTGGATAGCGGTCGGTCACCACCCGGATGCCGCGCCGCCGGAAGGCGAGCACTCTTTCGAACCGCCGCCTGCGCGCCAGCGAGAAACCGAACATCGCCAGCGCCGTCGCCAGTCCCGGCAGGCGCTTGTCCGGCGCGGCGTGGGCCTTGTCGGCCTTGCCGGTCAGGAATTTCTCGGCCAGTGCGCCGACGAGCGGGATGCGCCCGATCCGGCGGCCGAGGTCGCCGGTGCCGAGCCCGAGGTACATCGAGCGCGTCGGCCCTTCGCGGCCAAGCAGCGCGGTCAGGTCGCGGGCAAGGGTGGACTTGCCCGACCCGTCGCATCCGATCAGCGCCACGCACGGCGCCAGCGCGCCCCGTCGCTGCGCCGCGCCCCGCCCGAGCGTCGCATCGAAAGGAGAGAAAATGGTAATTCGGTCAGGTGAGGTATGGATCGTCATAGTTCTGTAGCCATGTTGCGCTAAGTCTGGGGCACCCTCGTGATCCGGTGCCTGCAACGCGGCCCGGGATCGGGCCTCTAGTCTCCCAACCTGATGCGAAGCTGATGCGCGCGGCGCGTTGTAATTCGGCCTTCGTGCGATTTGACGAGCCCCGATTCCCGGCGTAGTCCGGAACCGAATTCGGGCGGTTTCTACGCCTTTCCCTCCTCCCTGCCGGAGCTTTCGCGTTGCCCCGCCTGCTGCTTGCGGAAGATGATGCCGACCTTGGCCCGGCAATCCGGCGGGCGCTGGAGCTGGAAGGCTACGTGGTCGATCTCTTCACGCGCGGGGATGATGTGTTCGCTGCCGCGCGCAGCAACGATTACGACGTGATCCTGCTCGACATCGGCCTGCCGCACGGCTCGGGGCTGGAGGTGCTGCGCGATCTGCGCGACGCGCACGACGCGACGCCGGTGATCATCGTCACCGCGTTCGACCGCACCCAGCAGCGCGTCGCCGGGCTGGACGCGGGCGCGGATGACTACGTGGTCAAGCCGGTGGACCTTGAGGAACTGGCCGCGCGGATCCGCTCGCAGCTGCGCCGCCGCGACGGGCGGCAGAACGACAGCATCGAGGTCGGCCGTGTCACGCTGGACTTCACTGGCCATGTCGCCGCGCTGGACGGACAGGACGTGCCGCTGACCGCCAAGGAGTTCCGCGTGCTCGCGCTGCTGATGCGCCGCAGCCGCCGTTTCGTGTCCAAGGCCGATCTTGAGGCCGAGCTGTACGATCAGGACAACTGGGCGGAATCCAACACCGTGGAGGTCGCGGTTTCCGCCCTGCGCCGAAAGTTCGGGAAGGACTTCATCCGCACCGCGCGCGGCCTCGGCTACATGGTGGGCGGGCAGGACGCATGAAGAGGCGGCGCTCCTCGCTCTCGATGAAGCTGTACCGGCGGGTGCTGCTGCTGCTGGCGCTGACCGGGCTGGCGATCGGCGGGGTGCTCTACTCGGTCGCCCTGCGCGAAGTGGAGCGGGCTTCGGACGCCCAGCTGGTGAACGCCTCGCGCCTGCTCTACATGATGATGCAGGACGATCTGGCGGCGGGCGTGCTAGTCCGGCACGACCGGCTGGTCGGCGTCGACGGCGATCCGCTGCTCTCCACGCAGGAGACGCAGGCGTTCCAGGCATCCTACGATTCGTGCATGTTCACCGTCTTCTGGGAAGGCCGGCCGGTCGCGCAGTCGGGTTGGGGAGCGCCGGTCTCGGCGATGCCGCGTCGGCCCGGCCTGCACGATTTCCAGGCGCTGGGCGGTGCCTGGCGCAGCTACGGCATGCGCGGCCGCGATCCGCGCCTGCTGATTGTCGTGGCCGAGCGCGGGGCGATGCGCGAATTCTCGATCGCGCGGCTGAGCGGCGAACTGGCGCTGCCGATGCTGGGGCTGCTGCTGGCGGCGATGCTGGTGCTGTGGTGGACGCTGCGCAAGAGTCTGTCGCAGGTCGAGCGGCTGGCCTCGACGCTGGGCGCACGCTCGCTGTCGGACCTGCAGCCGCTGGAGCCCGAGGAATGGCCGCGCGATGTGGAGCCGCTGATCGAGGCGCTCAACAAGCTGTTCGCCCGGCTGGAGAACGCCTATGAACTGGAGCAGGCCTTCACCGACGACGTGGCGCACGAACTGCGCACGCCGCTGGCCGCGATCCGTGCACAGGCGCAAGTCCTGCGCCGCCTTGCGCCTGCCGCGCTGGGCGAGGACGTGGTGCGCCTGCTGGCGATGGTCGATCGCACCAATCACCTGGTCGACGGGATGCTGACGCTGGCGCGGCTCAATGCCACCTCGGTGGCGGCGCGATCGGTGGACGTTCATGCGCTGGTGGCCGAAGTCGTCGCCGATGCGCTGATCGAACTGCCTGCCGACGCGATCGAGGCGAGCGTGATCCCCGACCATATCGTGCGCTGGCGCTGCGATGCTTCGCTGCTGCAGATCGCGTTGTCGGCGGTGATCGGCAATGCGCTGCGGCACGCGCGCGGCGGGGGCCATCTCGACATCGCCATCGTGCGCGGCGGAGACCGGCTCATCGTCACCATTGGGGATCGCGGTCCGGGCGTGCCCGCCGCCGAGCGTGAGCGGCTGCTGCTGCGTTTCGAGCACGGCGGTTCGGCAAGTTCGGGCAGCGGCCTCGGCCTTTCGATCGCGAGCAAGGCGATGACGCTGCTCGGCGGCACGATCCGGCTGGAGGACCGCCCGGACGGGCCGGGCCTGCTGGTGGTGCTGACCCTGCCATCCACCCAAGGCTGACTTTTCCTCACGCTCATCGAAGCCTCATTGACGATGACCACAAGGCATGAACTGGCGGCGCTCTGTCTCATTCTCCTCAGTGGTTGTGGCACGGCACCGCCGCTGCGGCACATGAAGGCCGCGCAGGTCCCCGCGCCGCGCGTGGAGCTGGCGGCCGACGGGGTGCCCATAATACCACGCTTTCGGTGCTGACCTACAATGGCGAGGGGCTGGCCCGCCCGTTCGGGGCGCGAGGGAGGCCTGCGGCGCATCGGCGAGCTTGCCGCCTTGCGCGCGGCGGGGAAAGCGCCTTTGACGGACCTGCCGGTCGCTTTCGCCGCCCACCCCCGCTTGCCGGGGAGGCCATGGTGTTCTCGCCCGAGGAGCCGACCGTTACGGGAGGAAGCGGGTTGCTGAATGGGCTTTGCGCGCTCTTCGCCCGGTTGCTCGACCTGTCCGGCGAGGACGTGCTGCGGGTCGTCGCTGAATGAGGGCCGGGGGCGACTTGATACCCCCGGCTTTTTCATGCGCGCAGTCCCTTGACCCCTCGCTTCGTCGCACGGCTGTGGGCGATCCGGTCCCGGGCCCACCTTCTTTTTGGGGGTGCAGGATGTGGAAAAAATCGTAGCGTGCCTGTCGCCCGGACCGGTCTGCGATACCTGCCTCACGACCAAGCTCGGTATAAGCCTACTCGAACACGCCGATCATGCCGCGCGCGAACTGGCGGGGACCAACGGCTACGAGCGCAGAAAGGATGCCTGCTGCCTGTGCGACGAAACCGCATGGTGATCGCACGCCAGTGACAACCGCAGGCTCATGCGAGGTTCCGACGCACGGCACCGTGGGGAGCAAAGGGTTAAGGATAGCTGTGGTTGGCCGTAATGAGACCGCAGGTTATGCGTGGCTGACCCGAGATAGACCCATTGTGCCGTTGCTATGGATTCGTATTTTAAATATTTTAACGACGTAATTCAATTTTTACGATTAATATCAAGGAGAAATTATCCGATATCGGGCGGACATCATCTCGCGGCAGCAGAAGATATTATGGTTGCAAGGCCTACGCTTAGTCCTTTGACACTCTCGGACATTTCAACATCGATCCATTCATCGGGTGAATGCTCTGCGCCGCCGATCCCGCCCGATCCGATCGTGATTGCCGGGATGCCAAGACTCATCGGGACGTTAGCGTCGGTGGAGACGGCGATGAAGTGGCTGTCGTAGCCGAAAGCGGTCGCGGCTCCGAAAGCGATGGCGGCGAGCCCTCCGCTTTCGTCGGTCTGGCCGGCAGGGCGTTTGCCGATGATCTGAAAATCGACGCTTACTTTGCCGCGTTCCGTCGAACGGGTCGCATTTTCCTCTTCGACGGCGTGTTGGGCGATGGCACGCAGTTCACGGTCGACCCGCTCGACTTCGGCGGTCGAAGTTGAGCGCATGTCGACATCGACAAATACCTGTGGCGGAATGGTGTTTACCGAAGTGCCGCCGCCCGCCACACTGGCCGAATAGGTGACTTTCGGCGCGCTCGGCAGCTGGATATCGTAAAGACCAACGACCGTCTTCGCGAGCGGGACCATGGGATTTACAATCCCGAACTTGTCGTAGCTGTGACCGCCGGGACCGGAGAACACGATGTGATACCGGTTCGAACCGACACCCTTCGTCACGATCTTGCCGGCGCCGGTGCTGTCGATGCTGATGAATGCGGCCGCGGTCCTGGCGCGTGCATTGTTCTGGAACAGGTAGCGCGTTCCTCGCAGGTCTCCCGGCCCTTCTTCTCCCACGTTGCCGACGAACAGGATGTCGCGATCTGTCTCGACTTGGGCCGCGTCCATTGCGCGGGAGAATGCCAGCAGGGCGGCAAGGCCACGTGAATCATCGCCAATACCGGGTGCCATCAGCCTGGTGCCCTCCCGGCGTACTGTGACGTCGGTTCCCTGCGGGAACACGGTGTCGAGGTGAGCGGCGACGACGAGTGCCGGCAGCTTGGGGTTCCTGCCCGGCCGCACGCCGACGACGTTGCCGATACCGTCGATCGTCACGTTTTTGAACCCGCTCCTGCCCATCAGGTCGGCGTAAAGCCTGGCGCGATTGCTTTCGCCGAATGGCCACGACGCGGTCTGGGTGATCTCTACGATCTCGGCGACGAACCGTTCATGGTCGTTACGCAGGATCGTCTCGGCAGCCTTGAAGCGGGTCGTAGCCAGCGTCTTGCTTACGATCGGCGGCATAGGCGGGGCTGCTGGAAGCGGCGTGGCTGCCGCGAGGAAGGCAATGGCGATCGACACTTCGTAAATCTCCTGGGTTTCGGCGGTGGGCGGTACGCTAGATCTGATGAGAAAACGTTGTCAGCGCGCGTGTCGCCAGAGCATTAGGGAAGATGCGGAGATGAGGCAGATCGCGCCGAGGAACAGCGCGACGGGTATTGGGCTGCGATAATGGGCATACAGCGCCGTCGCGATCAGCGGCGAGAAGCCGACGATCAGGGAAGAGACCTCGTGCGCCATGGCAAGGCCTGAATAGCGGACGCGTGCACTGAACATCTCGCTGTACATGGCGGGCTGTACGCCGATCATAGCGGCATGGCACAGGCCGTTGCCGATGATGAAGGCAAGCAGGATCACGCCTGTGGAGCCGGACTCCAGCATGAGGAAGAAGGGATAGGCAAAGGCTGCCATCGCCAACGCCCCGAACATGTAGACCGGTCGGCGACCGAAACGGTCCGACAGGGCGCCAAACACCGGCATCATCAGGCTGTCGGCCAGCATACCCAGCGTCACGCCTAGCACCAGAGTATCGACCTCGGCGCCGACGGCCTTTCCATAGGCCAACGCGAACGTGACGAAGAGGTGGGAGCCGCAGGTCTCGGCTAGGCGCGCGCCGATGCCGACGAGCAGTTCGCGCGGATGCTTGCGCAGGACTTCGACCAGCGGAGCATGCAGCGGGGCATCGGCCTCCGCAGCCTGGAAGTCCGATGTCTCCGAAACCCGGAAGCGGATGAACAGGCCGACTCCGAAGATCGAGATGCTCACCAGGAACGGCACGCGCCAGCCCCAGCTGACGAAGTCGTCATGGGGCAGGAGCCCAGCCAGGTAGAACGCGAATGTGGACAGAACGAAGCCAAGGCCCACGCCCGTCTGGCTGAGCGCGCCGAACAGACCCTCGCGCCTTGCCGGGGCATTCTCGGTGATGAGCAGAACGCCGCCGCCCCATTCGCCGCCTGCGGCGATGCCTTGGAGCACCCGCAGCAGTACCAGCGCGATCGGTGCCCAGATGCCGATCTGCGCGAATGTCGGCAACAGTCCGATCAGGAACGTCGCCAGCCCCATGATCGCCAGCGTCCAGAACAGTGATGCCTTGCGTCCGTACTTGTCACCGACGTGGCCAAAGACCAGTCCGCCCAAAGGCCGCGCCGCGAAGCCCACCGCGTATCCAGCGAAGGAGACGAGCGTGTTGACCAGAGGATCGGCCCCGACGGGAAAGAACAGGTCGCCGAACACCAGCGCTGCGGCCGTCGCATAAAGGAAGAAGTCGTACCATTCGAGAGTGTTGCCAACCACGGATGCGGCGATTGCCCGGTTCAGCGTGCGCTTTTTGTCGATGGCAGGGGAAACTGTGTGCATCGTCTCGTCCTTAGGCCTGTTGCGGCGCGCGTGCGATGATGGTGCCCGGTCTGTCAGGGCAGGGCGTGAGTTCGACCGCCATTCCGGCGGACAGGCACGGAGCAAGCAGGGCCAGGATACGGATGCCGAGCGGGCTTGCTATGGCCCCCAGCCGCAGCGGTCCGTTGGCAACCATCGCAGGATCGAGCGAGCGATAAATCACCGCCTCGCTGACAAGGGTTCCTGTGACCGGCGTTACGCGAACTTCGAGCGCGTCCGAAAGGCAGGCCCTGCAGGCGTCGCGCGCGGGATGTTGGGCGGTGCCGCATGACCGGCAGAACTGTAGTGGAATGCTCATACCGCGTGCTCCAGCAGAACGGCGCCGGTTGCCAGGCAGCGGTCGTACGTCACCATGCCGTAACCGCTTGCCAGGGCGATCCTGGCGCCGGGCACCTGCGCGCCGAGCGGCTGGCCGGTAACTTGCCGCAATGCCTCGACGACTGGCAGGAACCCGCCGGCTGCGCCCGCCTGGCCGCACGAAAGCTGGCCGCCGCAGGTGTTGTGCGGGAAATCGCCGGGGACGGTGAGGTCGCGGGCGCGCAGGAAGGTGGGCGCTTCGCCCTTCCCGCAGAAACCGAGGTCTTCGATCTGCATGGCCGCGATGACCGGATAGTCGTCATAAGTCTGCACGCAGTCCACAGCGGAGGGCGCGATGCCCGCCTGCCGCCATAGCGCGTCGGCATCCATGGCCCAGCCCCCCCGCATGGCGACGGGCTCGTGGAAAAAGGCATTGTGTCGCTCGATCGCGCCTAGGACACGCGCCTGCCGCAGGCCGAGTTCGCGGGCGCGCTCTGCACTCATCACCAGGAATGCTTCGGCACCCGCGCAGGGCATCACACAGTCGAATTTGTGGATGGGCGATACGATCGGCGCTGCCGAAAGATAGTCTTCCATGTCAAGCGGCCGGCCGCCCAGCAACGCATTGGGGTTGCCGGCGGCATTGGCGCGCTGGGAGACCGCGATCCGGCCGAAATCTTCGCGCGTGGCGCCGAACCTGCGCATGTAGTGGTCGGTGATGAGTGCGAAGACCCCATTGGGCCCAGCCATTCCCTGCGGCAGTACCGCCTCGTTGGAGAAACGGCTGAAGTTCGACACCAGCGCGGCGAACGTATCGGCGTTGGCGGTGTCGGCTGCGATGCAGGCGATTACCGAAGCATCGCCGCACTGGACCGCGCGCGCTGCGCGGCGCAGCGCCATCACGCCGCTGGCGCCGCCGGTGGGCAACCACTCGATCCATCGCGGGGACATGTCGAAATGCTCGGTCAGCGCGACCGTGGTGTCGGAGCCCAGCGTGAACGACGAACACGCCAGGCCGTCGATCTCCTCTTTGGCAAGACCAGATGCGTCCAGCAGGCGGCGCAGGGCCTGGCCGAAGAACCAGTGGGCCTGGCGGTCGCTAGAACGCTGGTAGGGAACCGTTACCGGGCAGGCCACGGCGACATTGCCGTACCCACAAGCGGGGGCCATGGTCGTGGAGGCCATACGGCTCAGCCCTGCTTTCGCTTGAGCGCGCGCAGATCGAATGCCCGTCCCTGCTCGACGATTGCGCGTCCCAGCTTGCGGATTTCCCCGCGCTGAAGTTTCTGCGAGCTTGTGGTGGGAAGGGCATCCACGAAGGCGAGGTAGCCGGGTATCTTGAAATACTGGAGGCTGTGCAGACACGAACGCGCGATTTGCGTCGCCAGCGCCTTGTCGGCCTCGGAGTTGGAGGTCTCAACGAGCGCCAGGACTTCCTCGCCGCGTATTTCGTCGGCTACCGGCGTGACCGCGCAGTTCACTACTGCCTCGTGCTGCATCAGCGCGCCTTCCACTTCGACGGCGGCGATGTTCTCGCCGCTGCGGCGCACGATGTTCTTGCTGCGGTCCACGAAGAACATGCTGCCGTCTTCGTCGCGGCGCACGATATCGCCGGTGTGCAGCCATCCGCCTTCCCACGCCGCGACCGTGGCGGCCTCGTCGTTGTGGTAGCCGGAGAAGAAGTAGCGGCGCGGGTCGGTCCCACGGGCGCGCACCAACAGTTCGCCGGGCATGCCGACCGGCACCTCGTTGCCTTCCTCGTCCACCAGGCGGCATTCGATGTCGTCATGGGGAACGCCGAAACAGCGTTCGCCTACGTGGCGCGGTTCATGGCTGGCACTGATCCAGGCGCCGGCGCCGGTTTCGCTCATCGCCCAGGCCTCGATGAGTGGGAAGCCGTAGCGTTCCTCGAAGATCGCGTGATGGCGTGGATCGACGCCTGCGCCGAACGCGAAGCGGACCGCGTGGCCTTCCCAGGCGGAAGGAGCGTCCTCACGCTGTAACAGGATCGCTGGCATGACGCCAAGGTAATGGATCACCGTGGCCTGTGTCTCGCGCACCGTGCGCCACCAGGTAGAGGCGTGGAAGCGATCCAGCTGGATCAGACAGCCGCCGCTGAACACCGCGGCCATGAACGAGCAGGCCAGTGCGTTCATGTGCGTTACCGGCAGAGGCGTCAGGATCCGCTCTTCTCCCGGGCGGAACGTGCAGTAGCCGCCGAGCTCGGTATAGAAAGCGCCGATCCGGTTGAAGTAGGCGTTGGACAGGATGCAGCCCTTTGGGGTGCCGGTAGTGCCCGATGTGAAGATCATCGCCGCCTCGCTGGATGCGTCGCCCATGCCGGATGGCGCCGGAGAGCGGGCACGGACGATGTTTGCCATGCTCGCTTCGGCCACCGGGATCGTTTCGGAGATGAGGCCGGAAAGGCGTTGGGCATGGCGGGGCCAACATATGACCAGGTCGAGATCGGCCAGGGCCATGATCTGTCTCAGTTCGCCGTCGCTCATGCCTGCATTGAGCGGAGCCACGCTCGCGCCTAGGGCATTGAGCGCCAGAAAATGCAGGAAAAACTCGGGGTGATTGTCTAGCGCCAGTCCGATACGGTGACCGAAGCCGAATCCCGCCTGCGCATATGCGGCGCGCAAGTGCTCCACGCATGCCATGGCATCGGCGAACGTAAGCGAGATTGTCGGGTCGCCGCTCAGGACTTCGCAGGGGGCGTAAAGAAACGCCTGCGTGGGCCATGCGGCGACGGCCCGCTGGAAGCTGGAAAAGATCGTAGCTCCTGTCTGCGCGGAAGAATGGCCGCCCGACGGGATGGGCGCTGCCAAGGATACTTCGATCATGAGGAACACTAGGTCCTTGCGATGTGAGGCGACGGCAATGCGTCACCGCGTTCAGGTCGATACGGAGGGGCAAGCCTGCGGAAATTGAATGCATTTCATGCATAAAGCTATTCGAGCTGCCATCGATGGCGGCAGATGCTTAGTTCAGGCGGATTTGGCGCGCCCTTGCAGGGGTTCTGCATTGGCTGATGCGGCGACGAAGCTTTCGCGCGCACGCACGACGAACTGAAGGGTGGTATCCTGCACCATCAATGCGTCGCAGCGCTCGAAACCTTCCAGCATGCGAGCGAGCAATTCGAGCACGACATGCTGGGTGCCTGCGTCGATGATGGTGGCCTTGCGCACGATCTGCACATGATCGACGAAACGGCTGATCGCTCCGGCGAGGCGGCGGTTGGGCACCGCATCGAGCCAGATCTGTCGAAACCGGTCGTTGGCGACCATCATGTCGCCAAGTCGTACTTCGGCCACCGCATGGCGGGCCTCGGTCAAAGCGGCGCGCAGAGCTTCGATATCTTCGTTTCCAAGGATGCGGCACGCAGAAGCTGCGGCGCGCGGCTCCAGCATCATTCGTACTTCGAAGATTTCCTCAATGTCGTCGTGGGTGAGCCTGGGAAGGATGAACCCGCGGGTGGTCCCCGCCAGATATCCCTCATGCACAAGTCGCAGCAGGGCTTGTCGCACGGGCATGCGCGAAAGATTGAATTCAGTTGCCAGTCGGGAATCGATGATCCGCTCGTCGGCGCCAAATTCGCCTCGCTTGATGCGGCCAAGAATCTCTGTGTAGACTTCGGAATCCCCGATATTGAGCAGCGTGCTATTGGGCGGGGAGGGCTCCTGGGTCATTATTTGCATTCTCCAAATCGAAAATTAGAATACACTTTTAAAGGCGGTGCGCAAGCGCTTCTTCGAGAATTCCACTATTTCCAGGTGTTGCGTTGCCATAAATCGCCGTAAGGCCGTGTGGCTCACGTGAGCGGTTTAGTGTAGGCGCCGAGAGAAGCTCCATTTCAGAATTCATCAGCGGCTGCAGCATGCCTTCCGAGCGGGTGATCACCGCCGTCGCCACTGCG
>NZ_JARVRY010000052.1:0-16631 GCF_030209485.1 Novosphingobium sp. fls2-241-R2A-195 | reverse complement strand
CAAAGCGTCAAGCTAACCTGCTGATACCACTCAACTTATTTTCTGATCAGGCTCTTACGCCTCCAGCGCGGGCGAAGATGGACCGGCCACGCAACACCTGATCTGCGGTCGCTATCTGGACCGGCATGAGCGGCGCGACGGGCAGTGGCGGATGAATGATCGGACATATGTGCTGGACACCAGCATCAACTGGACCGGAGGGCTGGCGATCCCCGGGCTGGGGCCGCTTGAGAACCATGTCCCTTCAGGCGGCCACGGCAGCGCCGATCCCGGTATCGCCCTGCTTGCCCAAGCGACCGCTAAAATCACCACGAGAGGAGTGGGAACGATGACGTATGATAACAGCACTATCGACGCGGTGATCTCGCGCCAGCAGATCGCGGACCTGACGATGGCTTATTGTCGTGGCGTTGATCGCGCTGATGCCGCTTTGCTGGGCACGGTCTTCCATCCCGACAGCACTGTCGTCAGCGGCGCCTTCAACGGTGACGGGCCGACGTTCGCGACGGAAATCTGCGCTGTGGTGGAAGCGGATTACGAGCAAACATTTCACTCCATCGCCAACCAGTGGATCAAAGTGGAAGGCGATGGCGCGGTGGGTGAAACTTATGTCATCGCGGTGTCCACTTCGCGCGGGGAAGATAAGACCGATACGTTGACCGGCGGGCGATACATCGACCGGTTCGAGCGGCGCGACGGGCAATGGCGCATTGCCGAACGGACATTCGTGCTCGACTGGCTGCGCGCCGAACCCAGCACGCGGGATATGACCGGCGGCATGTACGCCGCACTGGACCTGCATGGAACGCGTGGCTCGGCCGACCCCGTCTACTCTTTCGCAAAGGCCTGATAATGGACAAGATTCGGCTGGACGGCGCCATCGCGCTGGTAACCGGCGCAAACGGCGATATCGGTTCCGCCGTATGCACGCTGCTGGAGGCGCGCGGCGCCACGGTACTACGGTCCGACCTGCGCGCGCCGGAAGGGGCTGCCGACGGCTTCCTGCCGCTGGATGTTACCAGCGAGGGCAGCTGGACGCAGACGCTTGCCGCCATCGAAAGCCGCCACGGCGCGCTGGACATCCTCGTCAACAACGCCGGGATCGCACCGATGGAGCGCATCGACGCGATGACGCTGGAGGACTGGCGCCGTTGCCAGCAAGTGAACGTGGAAGGCGTGTTCTTGGGCCTCAAATTGGCCTCTGCACTGCTGGCGCGCAGTGGCGGGCGCCGTGAGGGCGGCGCGGCGATCGTCAACTTGTGCTCGGGCGCGTCGGATCGCCCTTCGGCATTCAGCGCGGCCTATTGCGTCAGCAAGGCAGCGGCGCGGATGCTCACACGGGTCGCGGCGGTGGAATTCGCCGCGTTGAAGCACCCGATCCGAGTCAATTCCGTGCATCCGGGCGTCGTTGAATCCGCGATGATGGATGATATTCTTGCCACTTATTCGCGCATCACCGGCGGCACACCTGTCGAGACGCTGCGGGCCGGGGTGGCGGCCTCCAATCCGCTTGGCCGGTTCGTGGAACCTGTCGAAGTGGCAGAGGCCGTGGCCTTCCTTGCATCGCCAGCGGCCCGCTATATCCACGGCGATGCGATCCACGTCGATGGAGGATACGCCGCGGCGTGACACCAGGGTGGTTGTCGTTGGTTCAAAAGGCCTGGTTGGACGGACGGATAAGAATGTCTCTGATTGAATGGAGGAGGCAATCTATGGAGTCGAAACTCATTTGCGCAACGCCCGCCCTATCGCCGCGTGAGCATGACGTACTCATGCTATGTGCGAAGGGCAACACGGATGACGGTATCGCGGAAGCGTTGCATATCAGTCATTCCACGGTACGATTTCACATGCGCAATGCTTGCACCAAATTGGATGCGGTCAATCGGCGACATGCCATCTATAGGGCATGCAGTTTAGGATGTCTGGGACCTGAGAAGCACTGATGGTGGGATGACTGAGCAATCGGTATGCCGCGACATGAAAAAACGAGGACTTTGCGACGGCTATCTAGGCTCAGGACTGATTGATTGATCCAGAAGATGATGGTTGCGGCAATGCAGATGGCGGACATGATGGTGCGCGCGCATTGGTCGTAGCGGGTATGGATGCGGCGCCAATCCGGGAGCCTGGCGAACATGTTCTCGATTCTGCGGCGTTGGCGATAGAGCACGGTATCGTGTGTTATCGGGACCTTTCGCTTCCTCTTTGACGGGACGCAGGCGGTGATGTCGCGCTCCGCGAGCGCCTTGCGGAACCAGTCGGCATCATAGCCTCAGTCGCCGAGCAGGGCTTTGGCCTGAGGCAAGGCGTCGAGCATCAGGGCAATGCCTCCTCACGCCACGATTGAATCAACCGATCCTCTGCTCTGCAGATATTTTAATAGCTCCTGAGCCTAGGAATGAGAAATCTTCGGCGGAACGGTCGGGGGGAAGGGGCGCTCATGCTTTACTCACAGTTTTCAGCGTGTGTTTGGCCTTCCCGCCTTCGTTGACTCGCGAATGGCGCTATGATGATCTCGCGATGAATTGGCGCTTGTTTTTGCGGAAAGCCCGGGGGTAGCATGCTGGCCGTATCACGAATGCCGCTCACAATCTTCGCAGCAGCGAGTCTTGCCGCATGCGCTACTCCCTCGCCATACCGGGAACTTTCCTGCTCATCGACAAGCGCGCCCGTCTTGCAGACAATTGATGATGACAGGAAGTCTACCACTCTGTCCGTCCTGACGTACAATATCGAGGGCTTGGGTTTTCCGGCCCGGTCTGGCCGAGCGATATACTTGCGTAAGATAGCCCAGCGGTTGGCCGAGTTGCGGACCGAAGGTCGAGCGCCCGACGTCGTCCTGTTCCAGGAAATGTTCAGCGGGGCGGCCAAGCGTGCGATTGCCGACAGCGGTTATCCTGCAATTGCCTCTGGTCCGCATCGCACCTCGGCTCCAGGCAATTCCAACAAGGAGCCTTTACCGGGTCGATCCCATATCAAGCGAGGGGAGATAGGCATCCATCTGTCCGGGAGCGGGCTCGCCGTGGCTTCACGATATCCGATCACCCAAGTGCGCAAGCAGGCGTATGGGCGTCGCTCGTGCGCGGGATTGGACTGCCTGGCGAACAAGGGGATCATGCTGGCGCAGATTTCGATCCCGGGCGTTCCGACCCCCATCGATATTTACGACACGCATATGAATTCACGCGGGGCCTCGGGGGCTCCTGCAGAGCGGAACCTTGAAGCCCATGATCGTCAGGCGCAGGAGGCTTCGCAATTCATCAACAATACACATGACGATGCCTTCCCGTTGATCTTTGGCGGCGACTTTAACATGCGTCATTCCGAGCCGCGCTGGGAAGGTTTCTCACGATATCAGGATTTAAGACTGGTCCATCGTATCTGTGCGGATCCGCAATCTGGCTGCGATGTACGCATGTCATGGGACGGTGACGAACCATGGATGGATACGCAGGATTTGCAGTTTTTCTGGAATGGCGATGCAGTATCCATACGACCTGTTCGGGTCGAAGCGATGTTCGATGGAGGGCCAAGCGGCCCAAGCCTATCTGACCATGACGGCTTCCTCGTCACGTATGAACTGTCATGGAAGGATGACATCAAGGATCTCGCGATTTCAAGTACATGCTTCGCCGGGAGCCAGCCTGATGCTTAAAAGCGGAGATGCTGAAATGAAGCGATCGGCGAACTGGAGGGAGATCCCCTCTGTGATGGCAGCATCGATCACGCATAGCGCTAAAAGTGCCGCCTGCAGTTACTGCATCATTTGGCTCGCGCGATAAGAGGCTGATCAGGACGGACACCGCTGGAATAATGGACGTTCTGCAATCGGGTCACGAAGTTTGTGATCTGAAAGGCGGGATTTGTTCGACGACAGAATGAGAGCTGGGCGTCGCGAGTGACGCCATTCGAAGGGTTCAACTTTTACCCTCGAGATTTCGCCTCTTCTCCATATCCCGTTTCCACCGCTGGCGGAGCGTTCCAGGCCGACTGTCGTAGCGTTCGTCGACAAATCTGGCCGCCATTATGCGATCAGCGCGAAAGTGGCGGAAATCCTGACGCAGCTCGCACCAGGCTGCGAGCATGCGGGTGTCGTCAAGAAAGCCCAGGATGATTGGCCAGATCATGCGCACCGTGTTGGCGCCGTGCTGGTCGAGGTAGTCGATCTCGATCTTGCGACCGTCCCTTATCCATAAGCGGGTTTGCGCCAGATCGATGCGGTCCGGTGTCGGGGCTGCAATGGACCGTGTTCCGATCGCGGGATGGGCGATGATCGGGCGAAGCCGCGCAGGCACGACGCTGGTAATCTTGGCGATCACGCGGACCAACCCCAAACTCGTCGGCGAATCCGGTGTGCGCATGAAGGTGCTTTCGGGGGTGGCGCGGAACTGCTGCCTCTGAAGATTTGCGTTGACGGCTATGGTTTGCGGGCTTCATTCACCGAGTTGGGCGGCAGATAGCGTCCGGCCAGATGATACCCTTCATGCCACGCGATCGCATTGAAGATCAGGGATGATCCGATCTCTACCGTCAAAACCTCAAGCAGCCAGAGAAGATGTCGGATTTGACTTTCCACCCCACTACGACCACCCGGTCACCATCGATTATCGGCAGCATGGGAGCGGGATATCGGAACCACTCGTGGCCAATCCGGAATGTGATGGCGTGAAAATCGGTGAGGGGATGTTGGTGCTGACGTCGCTCGATCGAGGTCACCGCGCCCTTCCGAACGATTCAGGGATTGAGCCAGGTCATTGGCCAGTTCCCATCTTGCCGCAGCCCTCGACCTTCGCCTCGGTATTCGTCCTTTGGGTTCCGATTTGAGCCTGGGCTGCGACAACGAGGATGTCGAAGCAAGCCGCAGATTGACGGTCTGCCCGTTGATCCGACCATCGTCAAACCAGACGCCCCCGCCTCTGAACTAAGTAACCCTTTGCGGATCAACGGCAAAATAACCGGCCGGGATATGTGTGAAATGGATGTTGCCCGAGCCGGTAAGGTCGGTGGTGCACCCGTTCCTGGACACTTGGTTCTCAGCCTCTGCGATCGCTGCTTTCAGTGTATCCACCGGGATTGATTGGAACGCGATCAGCACCTGTTTGCGGGTAGCCTTAAGCGCGAAAATGCTGACGCTGCGGCTGACCGAATTGCAGGCGCTCGCGCTCATGGAAATGGTGATGTATTCTCGTTCGGAGGTGCGGGCCTACGAACTGACCATGCGTGGTCAGATGCTGCACAAGGTCTTGAGAGTCGTGCGAGAGCTGGGGCAGGGCAGCCTCTTCGTCGACCGAAGTTGTCGTATTCAAAGGACGGGTGCCTGAATGAAAGGGCCGTTCAATGGGTCTCGACGTGCGAATGTCGCTCGACAAGGCTAAGTCTTGAAGGCGAGAGGGCTCCTCCGGTCGAAACGGTTTGTCCGCCATCGCGGGTGGTAAGCCGCCAAGGGCCAGTTCTGCCAAAGGTTGCCAGGCGGGGATGGCAACCAGCCGTTCGGCTATGCGCTCCTTTTCGTCTTTCAAACCGCCATTTTGCATTCCTTTAAGCTCTCACCTTATTTCTCTTGGTTCCGATCAGAGTGGCAGGACCATCTTCAGCCAAAGCCGTTCGCCCTGCGGTCGGTACTCGGCATGGAATTCATGCTGCCAGGTGCCGATGATCTGTGCCTTGCCGACCTGATAGCTGATCGACGGCCCCGCCGCGAAGACCTTGCCGCGAAAGCCGCGCAGCGCGTCGATGGTGGCCTGCGCGCCCCCGTCGGAAACCTTATCATCGCTCGTCTGGGTGTAGAAGTAGCCTGCCGCGCCCAGCTTCAGCTTGCCGATCTGCTGGCCCACCGCGAAGTCCGCGTGGAACTCGTCGCCTGACCGGTAATCGGCGCCGGTCGGGTTGAATGGCGTGACCATCGCGTTCGTATTGCGGAAATTCATGTCGTACATCAGCTTGAGATCGGCGGAGAAGCCGCTCTTGCCGTAATAGGCGAAGGCGACGACAGGTTCGACGCTCCAGTAATTGCGGCCGATGTTCGACAGCTTGCGTGGGTTGTAGCGGCCCACCGGCACCGTCACGTCGACGCCCGTGGTGATGTGGATGCCGCTCGGGAAGTGCCAGCCGAGCATGACCGGATCGACGATGATGTCGCCGATGCCGGTCGTCTCGTCCGCCATGCCCGCCGCGCCGACGCGCAGGTTCACCACCGGCACGATCGCCTGCATTGCCCAGCTCGCGCCGAGGATGCGTTTGTCGGTGACGTGGACGATGCGCGCGATCGTAGCGTCGGCGCGGGCGTGGAAGTCTGGCAACTGACCGGAATCGCCGTTGTCGTCGTTGAAGTGGTCGGCATCGTAGTGCTCGACGTAGCCGAGCAGGTACGTACCGGGCGGGGGCAGGGCGGCTCCGGAATAGCCCTCGGCGCCGTTGGGGTAAACGCCGCCGCCCGCTTCGGTCGCAAGCGCCGGATGGGCGGCCAGTGCGCCTGCGGCCAGAGCCAGGTTCAGCGCAGTCTTCATCGTCCTCATGGTCATGATCTTTCCCTGTCGTTGTTTTGAGTGTCTGGTCAGGCGGCCCGGTCGATCTGCCGGTATTGTCCGCCGTAGAAGAGCAGTGGTTCCTCCTCAGCGCCGCCGTGCTGTGCGTGGTGCAGCACTTCGCCGACGAACAGGCCGTGGTCCCCGGCGGGGAAGACGTCGCGCAAGGTGCAGACGAGATGGGCCAGCGCCCCCTCGATCAGCGGCACGGCGCCGTGACGGGTGAAGGGGATGTCGGCCTCCCCCGGCCGTCCGGCGAAGTGGTTGGACAGCCCCTGCTGCTCTGCACCCAGGATGTTGAGGCCGAACTGCCCACCCTCGCGCAGCATGGCGGCCATGCGTGCGTTATTGCCGATGCTGACAAGCACCAAGGCGGGGTCGAGCGATACCGAGGTGAAGCTGTTCGCGGTCATCCCGTGGACCGCGCCGTCACGCTCGCAGGTGACGATGGTGACGCCGGTGGCGAAGCGGCCGAAGGTGCGGCGCAGTTCGATACGGTCCATGGCTCACACCGTTTCCGCGAGGAAAGCCGCGGTCAGCGCCGGGTCGGCGATGGTCGGAAAGAACCCCCGCGGATCGTCGAAGTTGTTGGCGAACCAGTGCGCCACGCGCGGCTGCGCTCCGGCCGCGCCGAGCAATTGGACCATATGCTGCGGCGGGGGCTGCAGCATGCCGTTGGTCCATGCGACCACATCGCGGGCATAATCCCAGTAGCGATCGAAGGTGCGCTGCATCCACGCCGCGTCGAAAGCCTTGCCCTCGTTCTCCTGGATCGAGGCGAGGTAGGATGCGGCGCACTTGGCGGCGTTGTTGGCACCCTGACCGGTGATCGGATCGTTGAGGCAGACCGCATCGCCCACGCCCAGCGCCTTCGCGCCCGAGGGCAGCGTCAGCACCGGCTTGCGCACCGTCGGCGGGAAGCGCCCGCAAAGCGCACCGAGATCATCGGTCAGCGTGCAATCGCGGCTGCGCTCGTATTCCCAGGGCAGGAAACGCTTGAGGATGTGCTGGCTGATTTCCAGATGCTCTTCGGGGCTGGCCCCGGCGCTCCATAAGTCCATCGGGCCGCCGGGGATCGCCTCGAAGACCATGATCTCGCACGGGCCGCTCAGCGTCAGCGCAGGGAACACGAAGTATTCGCCGATGCCCGGGATCAGGTTGAAGTTGACGGCGCTGTATTCCTCACGCGGGCGCATGCCGTGAACATAGGTGAGCGCGAGGCTGCGCATCGGCCTGTCGAAGGGGGACTTTTCCGCGTCCCTCTCGAACAGCCGCCCGACTTCGCCCTTGCCCGAGGCGACGAGCACGAGATCGCATTCGCGCGCGAGGTTTTCCAGTTCGGCGATCCCGGCATCGACGATGCGCAGTTCGCCGCCGCGCGCCTCGAACTCGTCCATCCAGCGCGGCATCTTCACGCGCTGGTCCACCGACTGCGCGGGCGTATCGAGCCGCGCCGACCAGTCGAGCAGCTTGTCCGGCCCTTCTCCCGCCAGCGCAAAGCCGATGCCCTCCACCGGCGGGCAGGCCTCATCCCAGAACGCGAGGCCCAGCGCCCTCTCGTGCGATCGGGCGGTGTCGAACATGCACTGGCTCGACGTGACGCGCCCGGCCGCGATCTGCTCGCCGGTGAGGTTGGAGAGCATGGCCACCTGATGGCCGCCGTCCAGCAGCCCGATGCCCAGCTGCAACCCTGCCTGTCCTGCTCCCACGATGCCGATCTTGGTCATCTTGCCCAGCCTTTTCCTGTGATTGATCGAATGACCACAGGATAGGCAGGGCGGCCGCGCGGGCTCTATGCAGCCAGTGCAGCCGCCATTCGGCCAGTGCCGAAATCAGATGACGCTGCCCGAGCCGCCGGTCAGCTTGGCGATGGCAGGTCCGGCCTGCTCTGGCCCCATCGCCAGATAGCCGCCCTCCACCCGCAGTTCGGATCCGGTGGTGAAGCTGGCATGGTCCGAACACAGGAACAGCGCGCCGTCCGCCACTTCTTCGGGCCGCCCGAGACGCCCGAGCAGGTGGAACTCGGACGCCACCGCATCGGCCTTCGCCAGATCGCCGCACGAAAGCCCCGCGATCGGGTCAGACCATGTCCAGCCCGCCACCACCGCATTCACGCGGATACCGTGCGGCGCATAGTCCAGCGCCTGCTGCTTGGTCAGGTGGAGGATGCCCGCCTTGGACACCGGATAGGTCCAGCGGCCGGCCTGCGCGGCATGGCTGCTGATGCTGGCCATGTTGACCACGCTGCCGCGATTCTTCGCCAGATGAGGCCGCGCCATCTCCACCAGGATCCCCCCGCTGACCAGATTGACGTCGAGCGTCTCCAGCCACTCGGCCCTGCTCGATGCCGCGCCGTTGTCGACGTAGGAGCAGGCGTTGTTGACGATGCAGTCGATACCGCCGAACGCCTCCACCGTGCGCGCCACCAGCGCCGAAAGCGCAGCGTCATCGCGAATGTCGGTTTCCACCGCCAGCGCCCGCGTGCCCAGTTCGCTCGCCAGTTCCTCGGCTGGAGCGCCCGAGCGCGCGGCGATCACCACGTTCGCACCTTCTTCGTGAAAGCGCCGGGTCAGCACCTTGCCGATGCTTGCCGCCCCGCCGGTGATGATGACTGTCCTGCCTGCGATACCCTTCATGTCAATCGTCCTTGCCATACTTTGATGCCGCCGGTCTGATACCGGCGGCGGGCGCGGGGAAGGCATCGCAGCGCCTGCCGCGCGTTTTGCAGCGCCGCGCGCACAGGCGCTGCACTTTGCGCATGGTTGCGGTCCTCAAGCGGGACTCATTGTCCGATGGAATGGTTGCAGATGGCAGCATTCCGTGATGTACTTTCGCCATAACGATGACGGGCCGAAAGCCCGACCATGACGGGGAGCACAGGCTCATGCTGGACGGGACATTCCGCCCGCTGAGCGGCCATCGCCTGTTCGCGTCGACCGATGTCGACGATGCACGCGACACGGTCGCTCGGATCTATTGCGAACATCGCCTGACGCCGTGCGAACGCGGCGGGCGGGTCGATGCGTGGCAGAACGCGGTGCGGCTCAAGCGCACCACGCTGAGCGCGATGAGCTACGGCGCCGACGTGCGTGTGGAGCCGTCGCGGCTAAGCGACTTCTATCTGTTGATGCTGCCTTATTCGGGCAAGGCGGAAGTCGAGGCGGGCGGACGGCTGGTGGCCGCGCACGGCGAACTCGGCACGATTCTCAACCCGACCGAGCAGGTGGCGATGCGCTGGTCCGCCGATTGCGCCAAGCTGATGGTGCGCATCGAGCGCGCCGCGCTGGAGCAGCAGTTGTCCGCGATGCTCGGCCGCCCCTTGCGCGAACCGCTGAACTTCCGCCTCGCCATTCCGAAGGACGGCCCCGGCGCCAACTGGTGGCCCTTCGTGCAACTGCTCATCAGCCATGTCGAGCATCAGGGGCGCAGCGGCGCCAATGCGGTCAGCCTCGAACTGCTTGAGACGGCGCTTCTGACCAGCCTGCTCGAAGGACAGGTTCACAACTATTCGGACAGCCTGCACTCGCGCGCCTGCACCGTGGCGCCGCGCCATGTCCGGCTGGTCGAGACCTTCATCGAGGACCACGCCGCCGATCCCATCGGCATCGAGGATCTGGTGAAGGCGAGCGGCGTCAGCGGCCGCGCCCTGTTCGACGGGTTCCGCCGGTTCCGCGACACCTCGCCGATGGCGCACCTGCGCACGGTGCGCCTGCGCCGCGTGCGCGACGACCTGCTCTCCGCTAGCGAGGGTGTTACGGTTTCCGCCGTCGCCAGCCGCTGGGGCTTCTTCGAATTCGGCCGCTTCGCCGGGCAATACCGCCAGTTGTTCGGCGAAACGCCCTCGCAGACGCTGCGCCGTCGCTGAAACGCAAAAATGGGCGCCTCCTGCTTGGGAAGCGCCCGTTTCATCCCATACCCATACCTTCGTCATTGCGAGCGTAGCGAAGCAATCCAGGGCGGCGTAAAACTGCCCTGGATTGCTTCGCGGCTTCGCCGCTCGCAATGACGATCCGTTGAGGTCGATCAGAACGAGTAGCGCGCGCCGATCTGGAACATCCGCGGCGGCTTGTACGACACTTCGTTGCAGCCGCAGAACGTCGCGAGGTCGAAGCCCTGCACGCCCGCGCGCGCGTCGGTCAGGTTGCGCACCGCGAACGTGATGTCCCACGGGTCCAGCTTCCAGTTCACGCTGGCGTTGACCATCACGTAGCCGCCGAACTTGTCGGCCGAGAAGTTGCGCAGGTTGTAGTAGAAGCTGCTGGTGTACTGCGCATCGCCGCCCACCGACATGCGCCCGCCCAGCGCGTCGAAGCCGTAGCGGATGATGCCGGTGGCCTGCAGGTGCGGGGCGTAGACCGGCTCCACGTCGCGCACGATCGGGCCGTCCACGCGCAGCGGCACATCCTTGACCTTGGCGTCGAACCACGAGACGGAAAGGCCGGTGTCCAGTCCGTCGAGCGGCTGCGTGAACACTTCCGCCTCGATCCCGTAAGTGCGCGCATCGGCATTGATGACCACGCCCGAGACGCCGGTGAACAGGAACGCCTGGTAGTCCTTGTAATCGTAGTAATAGGCCGAGACGTTGAAGCGCGAGCGGCCGTCCGGGAACGTGTACTTGAAGCCGCCTTCGTAGCTGGTCAGCGTCTCGCCCTTGTAGGGGATCGCGCTCGTCGGCACGGCAAGGCCGCCCGCCAGTTGCGCGTTGTAGCTGCCCGCCTTCACGCCGCGATTGACGCCGAAGTAGAGCATCAGGTCGCTGTCGGGGCGGTACTCGATCTGCGCCTTGCCCGCCCACAGCGTCTGACCGCGCTTGTCGGTGTAAGGGGCGCCGTTGTCGGGGCCGATCACGATGGGCGTGCCGGTGTGGACCTTGCGCGAATCCGGCGTGCTCCAGATGCCCTGAAAGAAGGCGTAGTCCTTCTGTTCGCGGATCACGCGGCCGCCCAGGATCATCGTCAGCTTGGGCGCGAACTTCCATTCCACCTGACCGAAGGCGGAATAGGAGTCGGTCTTGAGCCGCGCATCGACGCCAAGGTCCATCGGCGCACCCGGCACCACGCTGCCGACCGGGAACTTGAGGCCGTTGAGCGAGTGGTTGTCGATGTGCAGGTAGAAGCCGCCCGCCACCCAGTTCAGGCTGTCGGTAGAGCCGTTGAGGCGCAGTTCCTGCGAATAGGTGTTGGCATTCACGCCCGCATAGTTCGCCGCCTGATTGCGCGGCCCGGCATCGACGTCAACGAACAGCAGCTTCTCGAAGTGCTTGTAGTCCGACACCGAAGTCAGGCTGACCGCATCCGACAGGTCGAACTCGGCCGTCAGGTTCAAGCCTTGCGTCTTGACGTGGTTGTGATCCTTGAACGCGAAGTCGCTGGAGGTGGCGAAGTCCTTCCCGTCCGGGTCGATGTACCCGAAGAAGTCACCGCCTGCGACGGGACGGCCATAGCTGTCGCCGAATACGCCGTTGTTGTCGGTGTCGGAGCCCATGTCCTGCCCGTTCGCGCCGATCGTCGCGCGGGTTTCGTCGGCGGCGGCATTGCGCACGTCGATCAGTTCGCCGTCGGCATTGAAGACGCCGATGGTGGACTTGCTCTGGTACGGCGCGGTTGACATGCGGCTGCGCGCGGCGTTGCCCGAAAGCGTGAAGCGGGCAGTATCGGTCGGCTCGAACAGCACCGTCAAGCGGCCTGCCAGCGTATCGTCGTCACCCAGGTTCGCGCCCGCTCCGGCACCCGGCGATCCGCCCACCGCGCCCGAAGGATAGCGGTTGCGCAGCAGCGCGTCGCTCTTATTCCACATCACCGCGCCGCGCACCGCCAGCGTGGTGGACAGCGGCACGTTGAGCGCAGCCTCGCCGTGGAACATCATCGGCGAGCCGACGGAATCGTAGATGCCGCCCTTCACGTCGACGTAGCCGGTGGTCTCGGTCAGGCTCGGCTTGGTGCTGACGAAGTGGACGAGGCCACCCGTCGCGTTGCGGCCGAACAGCGTGCCCTGCGGGCCCTTCAGCACTTCGACACGGTCGATGTCGAAGGTCGCGAAAGTCTGCCCCTGCGCGATCGCGATGTAGCCTTCGTCGAGATAGACCGCGTTGGGTGCCTCGACGATGTCGTTGAAATCGTTCTGCGTCACGCCGCGAATGGTGAACTGGGTGTTCTGCCCGGCGATGTTGCCGCCGGTATGCACGCCTGGCGAGAACGCCGCGAGATCGCGGCTGTCGGTGACGTTGAGCGTGCGCAGCTGCTCGCCCGAATAGGCGGTGATGGCGATGCCGACGTCCTGCAGCTTCTGCTCGCGCTTCTGCGCGGTGACGACGATCTCGCCGCCGAGCCCGCCGCTGTCCGCCTGCGCTTCCTGCGCCAGCGCCGGTTGCGAGACGCCGCATAGGGTCGCCACCACAAGGGCGGCGATACTGGTGTATGTCCTCATGACGATTACTCCCCTTGGTACTGATTTCACCAAGGCGCCCGCCCGTGTGCCCGGGACGTGGTGCCGCTAGCCTCCCGAAAACAACTTCAAGCCTAAAATCTTTAGATATGAACTATTTGGACGCGACTATGCGCCGCCGGAATTCCGGCCTGTGTCAGTCAGTGAATGAACCAGCGTCTATCGGCCGTCAGTAAAGCGCTGATGCGTCGCGGTGACGCGCGCGGCCTGTTCGTAGATGCCGGAAAGCAGATTGAGCGTCTGGGTCGTCTGGCGCAGCCGTTCGTCCATATCCTTCACCACTTCGGTGAATTCGATGAGGTGGCGGCGGCGCAATTCCGCATAGAGATCAGAGACTTCGCGGCCCTTGTCGGTAACCTGATAGACCGCGTTGCTGCGGTTGCCGATCTGCTCGATCAATCCGAGCTTCGTCAGCTTGCGCAGCGCGTACTGCATGTTGGGAACGTCGTCCCGGTTGGTCAGGCGCGCCAGTTCCTTCAATGGCTTGGCGCGTTCGTGAAGGCGAATGGTGTGCAGCAGGGCGTTCTCGCTGCCCGAAGCGGACAGCCCGCTGGCGGCGGCGAAACATTCGCCCTGCCAGCGTTCGAACGACTCCCGAACCCGCATCAGTGCGAATTCGAGTTCGGTGACATTCACTTCGTGCGGTGTCGAAGCGAGATGCCAGCGCTGATCGAGATCACCCGGTCCCGGCACGCCCGCAGGCGGCCTGGACGCCTTGCTTCGCCCCATGTTTCGGACTCCCTGTTTGTCCTTGAGTCGAAATCTAACTGTAATTTTTGCGATGGACAAGCATCAAAAGCTAACATAATTTTTTATTTAGAAATCGAAGAAGGGGAGTAGCATGACACAGGATCGAGGGATGGTGCGTCCCACCATTTTGAAAGAGGGCCACTTCAAGCTGGGCACCTTTGCAACCAACTGTTCGGGCGGCATGTCCGTCACCACGGTTTCCGAGCGCTGGGACGCGAGCTGGGAGAACAATCTCAGGCTGGCGAAGATGCTCGACGAGGCGGGGATAGACTTCATGCTGCCGATCGCCCGCTGGATCGGCTACGGCGGGGAGACCGACTTCCACGGCTCGGTGCTGGAAACGATGACCTGGGCCTCGGCCCTGCTCGCTTCGACTCGCGACATCACCGTCTTCGCCACGATCCATACGGCGGTGAACAACCCCGTCGTCATCGCCAAGCAGATCGCCACGATCGACCGCATCGGTGGCGGCCGCGCAGGGCTCAACATCGTCGCGGGCTGGAACGAGCCGGAATACCGCGCGCTCGGCCTGAAGCTCGCCGCCGATCACGAGACGCGCTACGAATATGCGCAGGAATGGTTCGACGTGGTGCAGGCGCTGTGGTCGCGCGAGGGGCGCTTCGACTGGGAGGGCAAGCACTTCCAGCTGGAACAGATCCACTCCGATCCCAAGCCCGTCGTCGCCCGCCCACCGATCATCAACGCCGCCGGATCGGCGCAGGGGCGCGACTTCGCGGTGCGCAACGCCGACTTCCTGTTCACCCCGGCGATCGACCTGTCGCGCTCGGCCGCCGAAGTCGCCGAACTGCACAAGGCCGCCGCCGAACAGAACCGCAGCGTCGAGGTGCTGACCTTCAGCCACGTCGTCTGCCGTCCGACCGAGGCGGAGGCGAAGGACTACGTCGCACACTTCACCGGCGACGCGCTCGATTCGGTGGCGCTCGACAACCTCGTGAACCTGCAGTTCGCGCATGCGCAGTCGTTTCCGCACGATCTGCTGGCGCTGATCCGTGATCGCATGGGCATGGGTCACGGCGGCGTCCCGCTCATCGGCACGCCCGAACAGGTGGCCGAGGGTCTGATCGGTCTGCACCGCGCCGGGTTCGGCGGCACCACCCTCTCGTTCGTCGATTACGCCGAAGAGTTTCCCTACTTCCGCGATACCGTGTTGCCGCTGCTGGAGGCGGAAGGCATCCGGACGCCTGCCGCCAAGACCGCTGTGCCCGCGTGAAGACCAACTGGGACGCCATCGTCGTCGGCAGCGGGATCAACTCGCTGGTTTGCGCGGCGCAACTGACGGCGAAGGGCCGCCGCGTGCTCGTTCTGGAGCGCGCGGCGGTGGCGGGCGGCTGCATCCGCACCGAGGAGGCGACCGTGCCGGGGTTCCGACATGACCTGTTCTCGATGTCCTATCCGCTGTTCGTGACGACGCCGTTCTACCCGCAGCTGGCCCCTAAGCTGGAAGCCCACGGTGTCCGCATGGTTCAGGCGGAAATCCCGACCGGCGTGCTGCTGCCCGATGGCCGCTCGCTGCTGCTGCGCCAATCGCGCGAAGCGAACGTCGCGGCGTTCGACGCGGCGCATCCGGGAGATGGCGCGGCTCATGCGCGCGCGATGGCGGGCGTAGAGGAACAGGCACCGCTGCTGTTCGGCCTGCTGGGCAATGAACCGCGCTCGTTCGATACCGCCAGCCTGCTGGGCAGGACGCTGCTGAAACAGGGCGTCGACCAGCTCAGCGCGTTCGGTGCCGATTCGCTGAAATCCGCACGCGACTGGCTGGAGGCGCGGTTTGGTTCGGACCTCGTCCACGCGCTGATCGCGCCGTGGGTGCTGCATGTCGGCCTCGGCCCGGAAAGCGCGGCTTCGGCGATGATGGCGCGGGTGGTCATGTTCACGCTGGAGGCGGCGGGCCTGCCCTTCGTCGAAGGCGGCAGCGACCGTATCGTCGCGGGCTTCCGGGCGATCATCGAAGGCGGCGGCGGCGCGCTGCTGACCGATGCCGATGTGGAGGAAGTCACGGTCGAACGTGGCCGTGCGACGGGCGTGCGCCTCGCCGATAGCCGCGCCTTCACCGCCCGGCGCGGGGTGGCGTGCAACGTCACGCCCACGCAGCTCTACCAGCGCCTGCTTCCGGCCGAGCACGTCCCGCCCGCAACGGCGGAGCGCGCCGCCGACTACCGCTACGGCCGCGCCTGCATGCAGATCCACATCGCCTTGTCCGACCCGCCCGCATGGGCCGATCCGGAACTCGGCAAAGTCGGCCTGCTGCACCTGACGCCCGGCATGGACGGCGTCTCGCGCGCGGTGAACGAGGCCGATCGGGGGCTGCTTCCCGCCGAAGCCACCATCGTCGTCGGCCAGCCCGCCCACGCCGATCCCTCGCGCTGCCCGCCGGGCACCTCGATGCTGTGGATCCAGCTACAGGAACTGCCGCGCACGATCCGGGGCGACGCCGCCGGTGAGATCGCGGTGCCTGCCGACGGCCGCTGGAACGACGAGGTGGCGCAGGCCTATGCGCGGCGGATCATCGCGCGCATCACCGCGCATGTGCCCAACCTCGAACGCGCGACGCTGGGCATGCGCGTCCTCGGCCCGCATGACCTTGAGGCGGCCAACGTCAACCTCGTCGGTGGCGACCCTTATTCCGGTGTATGCTCCATCGACCAGTTCCATCTGTTTCGCCCCTTCACTGGGACCCGAAACCATGCAACCCCCGTAAAGCGACTGTTTCACATCGGAGCCTCCTCTCATCCAGGTCCGGGTCTCGGCGGCGTGTCGGGATTTCATGCTGCATCGGCGATAGGATAGCCCGTTATTGGTAGCATTCTGGCAATAAACTAAACGATTTTTTGCTATTTAGAGTCCTCTTCCGAGGAGGAACCCCTCCGACTTCAGTCGGATATTGGCTTC
>NZ_JARVRY010000029.1:0-20937 GCF_030209485.1 Novosphingobium sp. fls2-241-R2A-195 | reverse complement strand
ACGGTAGTGAAACTCTACCATCTGCCCGACATGGGCAGAATGAACATGTGATAGCAACGGGACGAAAATCCTGGCTCTTCTGCGATACCGTGGACGGCGCACGGGCGAGCGCCGTCACCTATAGCCTGATGCTGACTTGCCGCGCCTGCGGCGTCGAGCCTCTCGCGTGGCTACGCCATGTTCTTACTGAACTGCCCCAGCGACCTCACGACGCCGATATCGACGACCTGCAGCCATTCAACTTCGAAAAACACGCCTGACCTGCCGACGTCGCCGCGGTGGCCTGTCTCGTCCAACGTCAACTATGATGGCCGCACTGCCTCCGGAAGCAGCGTGCTACGAAATGCGCGCTTACGCATGACTGGCAGGGGCCGTTCGATGCAAATCCTTGGAAGCATGCGGCGGCATTGATGCGAGTGGGGGCATCTTATGAGTAGTCCCCTCCAAACTGGCTTTCGTTTTCACTGAAAAGCTGATTCCGCCTTTCTACTACGATGGAGGCTTAATGGCGGCGGCGATGCAAACTGAAAGACGGAGAATAGTTGATCATCGAGCCATTGCTGCCGAATAAGCCGCGCGGCGTTACCCGTGTCGATGACCGGCGAGTTTTGAACGGTATCTTATGGCGCTTCCGCGCAACGGCTCGCCATGGTCGGAGATACCCGAACGCTTTGGGTCGGACGCATACTTGCCACGCCAAACGCGCTTGCCATCCTGACGTGCCGATATCGAAGTGTCTTTCAGGGAGACATCGAATCCTATATGTTGATTCATGGTTGTCCTCCATTTCATGCTGGGCCCGGTCCAAAATCGTGAGCCCGTTCTTCATCTTATCGGGGGCCAACCAACCTTCCAGTCATCCCGTGTATCTGGCCAAGGGCCGCCGCGCCCGCAATTTCGTCATGCTCAAGAATTTGTGACAATTACTCTCCTTCCGAGGATACTGCTGCGGATGCTACGCGGTATGTGCCCGCCCCATGGAATGGCGAAAACCGGAAGGAAATCTTCGCCGGTTCCAGAACCGTGCGATACTTTGCCAAAGGCTTGCCAAATTCGCTCCACTGCGTGTCTCCGCCTATACCCCATTGCGCCGCGTCTATTAGCAAGGCCCCGCTGTCATGCGGCCTGATGTCGCTCGATTTCCAGGTTCCCGGTGCATGCCGGTCAAGGTCGGCATAGGGGAATGCCAAGGCATTCATCATAAGAGGGGTCGCTCCCTGCACTCGCACACCCCGCTCCCCCGATGAAAGCTCTAGCCAGCGGACATCAACCTTGTTCCCGGTCTCCTGGGGGCGAATGTAATCATGGTTTTGATGGGCAACCGGTCCCCTCCAAAGACCTATCGGTGCCGAGGTCTTGCGATCCACATAAGTTTCATGCGGCCCGCGCCCATACCACTCCACGGTATCCAAATCCTGCGAGGTCGAAAATGCGAGGCCTATGCGAAATGGTGGGGGAAGCTGCTTGTCGATGGGCTCGAAAGTGCCGTCGACATCGATGCTGCCGTCGCCCAGCATGCGATAGGAAGTGGTAAAGCGCGCCGCCCCTTCGCCAAGGTCGAAGACCACGGAAACGGCTGCAGTGCCTGCCGGCGATTTGCGCAGGGTGACCGAGGCCACCTTGCGAACCTGGCTCATAGTTTTCCAGACGGCGAGTTGGCGGTCCGTCCCAATGCCAATGTCGTTGTCGGTGACCGCACGCCAGAAATTTGGGGCGCCCCCGGAGAGAAGAAACTTGCCTGCGGCTTCGTAAGATCGGATCAGCCCCGTCTTGCGATCGAGCACCAACCGTCCTTCTCCCGCAGCCAGAGTAATCTCCGGCCCCGTTTGCGCCGTCTTGACGCCTGCGGTGTCCGACGAAGGGAGAGCAGGCGCTTCAATCACTCCTCCCAGCGCAAACTGTTCCCACGCCACCACTTGATCCTCCGGGCCGGCCCCTTGCCGGCCGTCCTTGGCGCGGGCGCGTACAGTCGCGAAGTACTCCGCCCCGGCGCGCCGAGCGAAGCTGGCCACCGGCAGGACGAGGGATCCAGCACCATGCGGAGTAACTTGAGGAGTGGGCAGATCTCCCTTTGCCACGACGACGCCGTTCTCCTCCAGTGCCCAATCCAACGTGAAGCCGGACAGATCGAGGAAATCGTGCCGGTTGCGAACGATCACCTGGCCGTTGGCGGGATCTGCAGCTTCGAATTGGATTGGCGCGTAGACCTTGCGGAGCTCATACAGATGCGGATTGGGCGTGCGATCGGACTGAAGCAGGCCGTCCCCGAACTCGATTTCGCCGCCAGGATTGGGACCATATTCGCTGCCATCACCCCAATACCGGCGGCCATCCTTGGTGTAGCGGTACATTGACTGATCCACCCAGTCCCACACGAACCCGCCCTGCAGTTTATCGGGATGGGCGTAGATGGTGTCCCAGTATTCTTTCAGGTTTCCACCAGAGTTACCCATCATATGGCCGTACTCGCACTGGATCAGCGGCTGAGTGAAGTTCCAGTTGGCGACATAGTCCAGCAGGCGGCTTACCGGGTCGTACATCGGTGCGTAAATGTCGGTATAGGCATTGGGCCTGTGGTCGTCCGACTGGCGGTCGAAGGTACCCCAGCCCAGATAGCTGATCAGCCGCTCCGGATCGCGTGCGCGGGCAGCCGCTGCCGCCGCCGCGAAGTTGGGTCCGATGCCGGCTTCGTTACCCAGCGACCAGAAGATCACAGATGGGTGATTCTTGTCCCTCTCGATCATGTTGGTCACCCGGCTGACGTGGGCATCTCGCCAAGCCGGATCGAAGCCCAGCTGCAATTCGCCGCGCCGTTCCGGGTGCTTGTTGGCATAGTCCATGTAAGCATGGCTCTCGATGTTGGCCTCGTCCATGACATACAGACCGTAGCGGTCGGCCAGATCGTAGAGCACCGGGTCATTGGGATAGTGCGAGGTGCGGACAGCGTTGATGTTGTTGCGCTTCATCAGCTGCACGTCTTTTTCGGTAAGCTCGGCCGAAACGACATGAAAGGTTTCGGGGTCATGTTCGTGACGGTTTACGCCGCGAATGGTGATCGGCTTGCCGTTGACGGTGACAAGCCCATCCTTGACCGCGATGGAGCGGAATCCGACGCGCCACGGCGTCGATTGGATGACCGTGCCTTTCGCATCAAGCAACTCGACCAGCAAAGTGTAAAGGTTGGGAGTTTCGGCGGTCCAGGCTCGGACGGCCGGGATATTCGCCTGTAGCCTCAAGGCTCGCTCGGCTTTGCCGGCGGCGAGCGCGGCAGTCCTGTTCACGATCGGCACGGTGCCGTCCAACAGCGTAATGCGCGCCGTCGCAGCTTTGCCGGGCGTCACGGCGAGGTCGACCTTCAGGCGTCCGTCACGGTAGGTTTCGTCCAGACCTGCGTGGATGAACGCGTCTCGGATACCCACCGCAGGCACTGACGTCAGGTAAACGTCGCGCTCTATCCCCGAGACGCGCCAGAAGTCCTGATCTTCCAGGTAAGAGCCGTCCGACCAGCGAAAGACTTGGATCGCGATCGTGTTTCGGCCCGCTCGCATATGACGGGTCACATCGAATTCGGACGGCAGCTTGCTGTCTTCGGAATAGCCCACCTTCTCGCCGTTGACCCAGACATAGTACGCCGAGCCCGCAGCACCGATGTGCAGGACCACGTTCTGGCCCGACCATCCCGCTGGAAGGTTGATGTCACGCCGGTATGACCCTACCGGATTGGTCGAGTGAGGGATGAGCGGGCGGTTCGCGGGGAACGGATAGGTAATGTTGTTGTAGCGGGGCTGATCATACCCGTGCGCCTGCCAGTCCGCCGGGACCGGGATGGTCTTCCAGGCCGACACATCGAACTCAGGCATTTCAAATCCGGTCGGCAGATTTTCGGCGCTGGGTGAAAAGGAAAAGCTCCATTCCCCGTTCAGCGAGAGAAAGCGCGCGGACTTTGATAAATCTCCTGCGAGTGCAAGGTCCCGGCTTTCAAACGGAAAGCCCGTCGCCCGCGCAGGCAACTTACCCTTGGCATTGACGGCGGGGTTTTCCCAATCCGGTCGCGATGCGTCGACCTGCACAGGCTGGACCTGCGGCCCCCCATCCTGCGCGCGCGCCGGCGTCTCGATGGTTATCGCGGCAACCGCTATGGCTAGCGCGCTGGAAAGCATGATCTGACGCATGGGCATCCTCTTCCTGCCCGCTCTCGAACGCGGGCCTGGTTCTGTGGCAGGCGCGGCCTGCTTGGTTCTTCAGTCCGTCAGGGCGCCCACGAAGCTCAGGGCGTTGCGCTTGACGGTAGAGGCATCCGCACCAGAATTGTAGAGTGCGGAGCCCAGACCGAATCCTGCGGCGCCTGCCGCCAGCCACGGGCCCATCGAATCAGGTGCGATGCCGCCGACAGGCAGAACCTTGACTGAGATCGGCAGCACCGCGCGCCAAGCCTTCAGGACAGCCGGCGTTGCACTTTCGGCCGGGAAGAGCTTGAGCGCCGTAGCGCCCGCACGCAGCGCCGCGAACGCTTCCGAGGGGGTGGCCACGCCGGGCAGAGACACCAGTCCCCGCGCCGAAGTCGATTTCACCACATCGGCGTTGAAGTTGGGGGAGATAATCATGGTGCCGCCCGCCGCCTCGACCTTGGCAACATCATCCGCTTCCAGGACGGTACCCGCTCCAACCACAGCCTGGCCTTCGAGACGTTTTGCCAATCTGGCGATGCTGTCCAGCGGGTCGGGTGAATTGAGCGGCACCTCGATGAGGGTGAAACCTGCCTCGACAAGCGCTTCGCCTATCGCCTCGACTTCGCTTGGCTGCACCCCGCGCAAAATGGCAATGAGCGGGCAGCGCGCGAACGCGGCTTCGAAATGGTCTACATGGTTCATTTCAGACGTTCCTGGATTGCGCAGATGCCGGCAACGAAGGCATCATGACTGCTTACGATCCGCGCATGGCCGCCGAGCTGGGCAATCGCAGCGGAATAAAGACCGCCGAGATAGGCATCCGCAAGAATGTGCACCGTTGCCTTTCCGATCTCGAGAAGGCGAACCGCAACATCGCTCCCGATAAGGATGCCGCTCGTGAAAGATGCGGCTTCGGCATTCGAGAGACGGCCAAGCAGACCGTCTGCGCGAACGGAAAAGAGGGCTGCACCCAGATCCCGCTCGCTGCCAAGGGACACTCCCCGCGCGAAAGCCTCGCCATCATCGCTTCCGGTTTCAATTTGTGCGGCAAGAAGGCTGTGGCCACGCAGGAGCGCCAGCAATTCGCCGGTCATGGAAGTGACGAAACGGGTGATGCAGCCTTGGTCCAGCCATGCCCATTTGCAATGGGTACCCGGCTGACATAGCACCGCCTTGTTTGGAACAGCACCAGCGTCCATCGCTCCAAGCAATTGGACTTCCTCGCCGCGCATAACATCGCAGCGTAAATCGTCGCGAGTCCAGCTAATGCCCGGTATGATGGCTGTACGCTCGTCGATGAACTCCACGTTCGCCGCCAGATCGGCAAGACTTGCGGGCGCCGGGACATAACGCACTTGCCGCCAACCGATGCCCGAGCCGACCATCCCGGCCATCAGCATCGGCAGATCACCCAACCGGCTGCGCAACGCGGCAGCTTCGCCTGGAAAGTCGCTGACGGCAGCGGCACCCGCACCATCACGTTCGGAATGGATCACCTTGCCTTCATGGATGACGTAGGCCCGCCGGTTGGTGGTGCCCCAGTCAATGGCAATGAAGGGCCCGTTCACCGCCACCCCTCTTCGATCTGTTCCAGTGTCTTGCCCTTCGTTTCAGGAAGGTTGCGGAAAATGAAGATGAAGCCGGCGGCGCAAACCAGACCGTAAAGCCAGAACGTCAACCCGGTGCCGGCAGCCGCATTGAGAAGCGGGAAGGTGAACGTAAGCACGAAGCAGGCAAACCATAGCGCGGTGGTCGCGATCGCCATGCTGGCGCCCCGCGCCTCGCCGGGGAATATCTCCGAAAGCGCAACCCAGGTCACCGGTGCCAGCGTCATCGCGTAACAGCCGATCGCCGCGACAACCAGTACAAGCAGCGGCAGGCCCTGGAGGCCAGCAAGATAGCAGGCGCCTAGAACGAGGTAGATCCCGGTCAGGCCAATGCAGCCTATCAGCAAGAGCCTACGGCGCCCCCACCGCTCGACTGTGAGAAGGGCCACTGCGGTGAAGACGCAGTTGACCACGCCAGTGATGACGATGTTGAACAGGGTGTCCGACACCGCATAACCGGCTGACGCAAAGATCTCCTGCGCGTAATTGAAGATGACGTTGATCCCGCACCATTGCTGCAGCACGGCCAGCACGACGCCGATGACCAGCACCCTGCGAAAGCGCGGTTCCGCAACGATGGAGCCCAGGCTACGCCCCGGTGCGGCGGCTAGCGCCTGGCGCACCTCATCCATCGCGTAATCGGCATAAGCTGCGCCGCCGAAGCGAAGCAGCACTGCCCGCGCCTCGTCCCAACGGCCTTGCTGAGCCAGCCAGCGCGGGCTTTCCGGAATGAGGAACCCGCCTAAAAAGAAGGCGACCGCCGGAACTCCGGCGGCGGCAAACATCCAGCGCCACCCGTACAGTCCGTTCCAGGAAGCGGCGATGTCAGCCGCGGTTGCTGCGGTCGGCACTGGCTGCGCGATCATGAGGTTGACGATCTGCGCGCCAAGCAGCCCCAAGACGATCGCGACCTGGTTGAGGCATACCAGTTTGCCCCGGCTCGATGGGGGCGCGATCTCGGCGATGTAAAGTGGTGAAAGACCCGACGCCATGCCGATGGCGACGCCCCCGGCGATACGCCAGGCGACGAATGCGCCGATGCCATCAACCAACGCGGTGCCGACCGAAGAGACGGCGAAGATCAAGGCCGCCACCAGCAGAGCGCGCTTGCGCCCTGCCCGGTCGGCGAGCTTGCCCGAAGCCATGGCGCCCGTGAGACACCCGATGAGAGCGCAGCTGACCGCCCAAGCCTGGTCTGTCGGGGAGACAAGGCCGAACGCGGCTTCATAGAACGGCTTCGCCCCGCCGATCACGACCCAGTCGTAGCCGAACAGCAGACCGCCCAGCGCGGAGACCGCCGCAGCGAGCCAGACTGCGCCCGAAGCGCCTTCCGGAGCCGGACCGGCATCGGTTGCACCTCCGATATCGATCGCGTGCATTTAAAGTCTCCCCATCCTGCCACCGTCGGCAACAATGTCCTCGCCGGTGATGAAGCGGGCGTCATCGGACGCCAGGAAGCGCGCGAGCGCGGCGATGTCCTCGGGCTGGCCGAGGTCTTCCGGGTCGATCACTTCTGCTCCTGACGCGATGTTGGGACTTGCACGCAGCATCGCGGTTTCGATGGCACCGGGAAGGATCGCGTTGACACGGATACCCAGGCGTTTGCCCTCGATGGCTGCCGAGCGCGTGAGACTGACCAGTCCTGCCTTGGCTGCAGCGTAAGGCGCCACCAGAGGCGAAGTCCGTCTTGCGTGAACGGAAGCGATGTTGACCACGCTACTCCCGCTAGCCATCAGCCGTAAAGCGTGACCTGTGAACAGCGCCGCGCCGACCAGGTTGACACCAAGCAAGCGGTGCCAGTCGTGCCCCGTGAGGTCCACGATCGGCTTGTAGATCATGATCCCGGCGACATTGACCACGACATCGAGACGGCCGAACGTGGCTATCGCCGTCTCCACCACGCCGGCCACAGCCGCTTCGTCCGAAACGTCGACGCCGACACTAAGCGCCATCGAAGCGCCCGCCGCAGTCAACGCCGCTACTGCAGAGCCATCGTCCTGTCTGGCATCGGCCAGAAGGATAGCCGCTCCCTCTCCTGCGAACGCCTTGGCGACGGCCATGCCGATATCGCCAAGGCCGCCGGTTACGATGACGCCGCGCTTTACCATTCGAGCAGTTCCCCATTGTCCCCGCGCCAGGCGGGATTGCGCCAGCGATGCGGATCGCTCGCCATCGCGCGCACGGCGTCCTCATCGATATCCACGCCAAGCCCCGGCTCAGAGGGAATCGCGACCGTGCCTTCGCTGACTGTGAATATGTCGGGGTTCCGCATCAGTGTGGCGAGATCCTCGGAAGGACCGTTGTAGTGGATGCCAAGCGACATTTCCTGGATGACGAAGTTGGGCGTTGCCGCCGCCAGATGAAGGCATGCGGCAAGTGCGATCGGACCGATCGGGCAGTGCGGCGCAAATGCGACGTCGTAAGTTTCGGCCATCGCGGCGATGCGACGGCATTCCGAGATTCCGCCTGCGTGAGCGAGGTCGGGCTGGGCGATGTCGATTGCGCCGCTTTCGAAGAAGGGCCGATAATCCCAGCGGCTGTACAGGCGTTCGCCGAGTGCCAGCGGGACCGATGTATGCTGCGAAAGCTGCTCGATCGCCTTGGGGTGCTCGCTTAGCAGGACTTCTTCGGCGAAGAGAGGGGACAGCGGTTCGATCGCCCGCAGCATCTGGCGCGCCATCGGCTTGTGAACGCGGCCATGAAAATCGATGCCGACATCCATCCCGGTTTCGCGCACCAGCGCGACGCGCTCGACAAGGGCATCGATCTTACCAGGGCTGTCCAGCCATCCGATTTCCTCGGTCCCGTTCATCTTGACGGCCTTGAAGCCCTGCTGCTTACGCGCAGCCGCGCCGGCTGCCACGTCCTGCGGACGATCGCCGCCAATCCAGGCGTAAACGGGAATGCGATCGCGCACCCGGCCTCCGAGGAGCTGGTAGAGCGGCACGCCGAGCTTACGCGCCTTGATATCCCACAGTGCCTGATCGATACCGGAGATGGCGGAAAGAAGCACCGGCCCGCCCCGGTAGAAGCTCAGACGATGCAGCATCTGCCACGCATCCTCGATCCGTTCCGGGTCATGCCCGATCAACCGATCGCGAGCCGCGTCGATCGCACCCATGACTGCTTCGCCGTGCCCTTCGAGGGTCGCCTCGCCCCAACCTACAGCGCCCTGCGTCGTCTCGATGCGCACGAACAGCCAGCGTGGCCGCACCGCGAAGCATTCGATTACCGCGATCTTGTCGAGCAGTTCGTCAAACATACGCTGCACTCCGAGCGCCCTGCTTTCGCTCCCGGCCTTGACCGCCGGTCCCCTGCATCGTTCCCATGTGCGTAGACCTTCATTTTCTAAAACTTGTAGCCGGTCCACCCGACTTGAGGCTTGCTTTAATGGAGAGGTTCGACAACGGTCAACATAATATCATATTTTTTCTATCGTACTGACGGCAGGAGCCCCGATTCATGGAAGTCGCGATTATCGAGAGAATTGGCAGGGACACGCTGGGTGAAGGGCCGGTCTGGGACGAGATCCGTGGCGAACTGCTGTGGGTGGATATCGTCGGCCAGACAGTTCATCGGTTCGATCCGCTGACAGGCGTGCACCATAGCCTGATCCTTTCAGAACCCATCGGTTGGGTGCTTCCGCAAAAGGGAAGCCGCAAATTGGTTGCGGGCCTTCGCAGCGGCTTCGCCATGCTTGACCTGGAAGATGGCTCAAGTCGATTGTTTGGCGAGCCGGAGACCGATCGGCAAAACAACCGGCTCAACGATGCAAAAGTCGATCGCTGGGGCCGGATATGGGCGGGCTCAAAGAATGATGTCGATGACAGCGCGACCGGCGCCCTATACCGGCTCGATACGGACTGTCGCTGGGAGCGGCTCGACGACGGTTATGGCGTTACGAATGGACCTACGTTCAGCCTGGATGGATCGACCCTGTTCCACACCGACAGCGCGGCCAGGCAGGTCTACGCCTTCGACCTTTCGCCAGAAGGGACGCTTGCAAACAAGCGTGTGTGGGTGGAATTCGACCAGGCCTGGGGCTATCCCGATGGCATGACCACGGACTCCGAAGGGTGCATCTGGATCGCGCACTGGGACGGCGCTCGTGTCTCCCGCTTTGCGCCCGACGGCGCACTCATGCGCTCCGTGGAAATGCCGGCGACAAACATTACAAGCTGCGCGTTCGGCGGTGAGGGGCTCGACCGCCTCTTCGTAACCTCGTCAACGTTAGGACGCGAGGACGAGGAGCATGCCGGAAAACTATTCGAGATCGATGCCGGCGTTACAGGTCTCGTAGGTCATCGGTTTGGAAAGTAAAGGGATGCTGACTTGGCTCGGCGGTTCGGCTAGCGTTGCCCGCGATGCATAACCAAGACAAAGCGCTCGGGGCCGATCCCGGCATGGTCGAGACTTCGGACGATCGCGCCGATATCCAGCGCGGGGGGCGCAACCTCACCGCCCACATCGTCCACGACTTGGGCAAGGCGATCGTCACGCAGCAATTCACCAGCGCCACGGGCTTCCCGTTCGAAGCGGAATTGTGCCAGCAGTACAACGCCAGCAGGCCCGTAGTGCGTGAAGCCGTCAAGATGCTGACGGCCAAGGGACTGCTGCGCCCTCGCCAACGGTCCGGGACGGTAGTAGAGCCGGAAACCAACTGGAACCTGCTTGATCCCGACGTGCTCAAATGGCTGCTGGAGCGGGAGTTTTCTGTCGACCTCCTGATCGAGTTCACAGAGATTCGGATGGCGATCGAGCCACGGGCGGCAGGTTTGGCCGCGAACGCCGCTTCCGGGGCGCAACGCCGGCAAATCGTTGAGACGATCGAGCGCATGTTCGCGGCAGAGCGAGGGGAGGACGATCCCCTTGAGGCCGATATCTCGTTCCACGTCGCGGTGCTCGAGGCCAGCAACAACCGGTTCATGCGCCAGTTTCGCGATCTGACTGAATCGACCCTGCGGTTCAGTATCCGGCGTACCAACGCCTATGCCGGGGTTACGAGGGCCAGCGCAGTGGATCATCGCAAGGTTGCGACCGCGATCATGGAGGGCGACGCGGCCCGTGCCATCCGGTTAATGCACGAGCTAATCCAGGGAGCACTCGACCTGCTGCTACAGGCAGGCGGCCATGAGAAACGGCCGGACTTTTAAATATTACTTTTTAAGATTTCCGCGTCCGGCGAGCTGTTGGGAGGAGGGCTCTCCGGACGCGGAGGTTGGCGACGTCATTTGGAGGATCGACGCCGCCTGCGCTTTAGAAGGTTGCCCGTGCCGTAAGGCCGAAGCGACGGTCGTTAAGGGTATACTGTAGCGGTTCGCTCGGGACGCCGATGTAAGTGCGGTTCATGCGATTGTTGATGTTTACCGCTTCCAGAGTGAACGCCAGATTCTCGGTCACGTTGTAGCTGATCGATGCATCGAGGCTGGCATAAGCCTTCTGCATCTGTGGCTGCCCAGTAGCCCCGCTTCCAACGGTCGTGTCGAGGTATTTACCGCGCCAATTGTAAGCCAGTCGCGCCGAAACCGGCCCCTTCTCGTAGAGCCCGACAATATTGTAACTGTGCTTGGACAGCTTTTCCAAGGGCACCTGCTCCGGAATGTCGCTACCCGGGCGAGCGAAGGGGTTCTGAACACTACTATCAACGTAAGTGTAATTAGCCTGCAGGCCAAGCCCACTGAATACACCCGGGAGGAAATCGAAGAACTGCTGGTATGCGAGTTCTACGCCCTTCACCTTGCCCGACCCTGAATTGACCGTCGTGCTGATGTCGTAATCGACGCCGCCATAATTGCGCACGACGATGCCGCTGGTCAGGAAGCCGGTCACGTCCTTATAAAAAGCGCCCGCAGTCAGCGATCCGGCGCGTGCAAAGTACCATTCAAGAGATACGTCAAACTGTGTCGATTTGATCGGGTTGAGAAGCGGGTTCCCAGAAGATCCACCAGGGCGGCCAGTCTGAGGATTTACGACGGTGGGCGGGCCCAGATTTACGTTGGTCGCCATTTGCGTGAAGTCAGGCCGCGCAATTGCCTTCGCGAAGGCAAAGCGCGCCTGTAGCTTGTCCGTGAATTCCGCACGCAAGTTGAAACTGGGTAGGACCGATGTGTAGCTGCGGCCCACCGTGATTGCCTCGAGCTGCGCAGCGTCGGTCGGATCTATCGTCGGATCGGACGGGAACAGATACCCATCCGAGCTAGTCCTCGTACGCACGACCCTGACACCAGCCGAACCATCGACCGGAATGCCTGCGATGTCGGTACCTGCCCGCACGCTGACGTAGCCGGTAAGGGTCTTCTCAGTCTGACGGTTGATTTCCGCCGGATTGAAGCGCAACCGGCGCTCCGCCCCGAATTCGGTGTAAGTCTCGGTCAGGCTATTGAACAGACTGCCGCTGGGGAAGCCGGGATAAAGAACGCCGCTCAGTGTCTGTCCGTTGAAGAAACCTTTTGCCGGCCCACTTTCAATGAAGTCGCTGCGATCCGCACTATAGGGGATGTATCCTGCGCCGGCCGGGGCTGCGCAACTTGCGGAATTGCCGCTGGTAAACGTACAGAAGCCATCGCCGTAGCTGCGAAGGGTGACCTTGCTGCTGGCGTAGCGGGCACCAGCCGCGACCGATTTGATAAATGACCCGACCGGCTCCCACTTGACATCATAGCGCAGGGCAAGCTGGTTTGTGTCGTTTCGAGTCAGATAGTCCGCCAGATAGGCGAAGCGATAGCTGCTGGGATCCGTCAGTAGACCGGGATCGCGCACATTCCAGGTCGGTGATCCGGTGATGTCGAAATCAATCGTGCTCTTGTTCGGCGACGCTGAGGGCAACTCGCCGCCATCGAAGAACTGCGAGATGACGAAACCGTTGCCGTCGACATCGTAGCTTGACTTGAGATACTGTGCGTCGAACGAGCTTGTGAGCACGTCCGACATTTTCCATTCGAGCTTGCCGGTAAAGTTACTGTTCTTTGACGTCATGTCCTGGTCGTAACGCGCCGATTCGAACACCATGTTGTTATATGAACCACTGGTCGCGCGGCCGTCTTCCGAGAAGGTAAACTGAGCACCCGGAGTCGCGATAGGGTCCTGACCGTGGGTCGTATTGTAGAAATAGCGGCCCGCCCGCTGAAAACCGTAATCACTGTGCAGACCCTGGAGGGTCAGAGTCAGCCGGTCGCTGAAGCGCCATTGGAACGCACCGGCAAGGCTGATGCGCTCACGCGAACCAAGCTCGTCGTAAATCTGGAAGCCGCCCGGAGCACGGGCGCCATCTGGCGCGCCCGCGATCGTCCCCGGCTCTACATCAAAGAAAGGCTGCACGAGGATTGCATCCTGACGAAACTTCGACTTGGTGTAGACCGCGTTGAGCAGCAGACCGATTTCGCCAGCACCAGTATCCCAGCGATTGCTGTAGAGGCCCGACAATGCCCCTCCAGACTTTCCAGCAAGGTCGTAGTAATTGATGCGGCCAGTCAAATTGATGAGCTGCCCCGCTTGATCGAATGGCAAGCGAGTTCGCAGGTTCACAACACCGCCAATTCCACCTTCGATGACCTCCACCGACGGGTTCTTGAAGACATCTATCCCGGCGAGGAGCTCTGGCGGCAGCGCCTCGATATCGAAATTTCTGCCGCCAGATGCGGAATAGGTGTCGCGACCATCAATCAGCGTACGCACTTGGGTCAAGCCGCGGATCGCGATGGCTGGCTGCGTGCGGTGATCGACGTCGGTTCCGCCTTCGCCATACCGACGCTGAATCTGGACACCGGTGATGCGCTGCAGCGACTCCACCGTGTTCGCGTCGGGAAGCTTGCCGATATCCTGAGCCTGGATCGAATCAACGATCTGGTCGGAGCGGCGCTTCAACTCCTGCGCCGAGTTAAGGCTTTCGCGAACACCCGTGACAATGATGTCCTGCGCCTGATCATCGGCCACGCCGGCGGTCGCGCCATCGCCCGACTGCGCATGGACCGCCGGGGCCAGCGACATCGCCAGAGCCAGCATGGAAACTCGACCAATCACCCGACCATTGAATTTCTGGGACACCTCACCCCTCCTCGTTCTTCTGCTTTGAAGATATTTCCGTCGCCATAACGGATCGACCTGCCGCGTCAATAAGTAATATTTGTTTTTGGTGATTCTGCTAGGCTCAGGTCAAGCTCAGCACGCTTATCCCTTTCTCACCCACGATGGGTTTGTCGCGACTACCGGATTTCGCTAACATTTTGGTCCATTTTCGCCTTTCGCAGAAAAGGCGCATACCGGGTTGCACGCCCTCCTCCAGCGATATAAGTCATATAAAATTCCATCAGTAGGCAGGTTGCGCACCCGTCTGACCGTTAGAGCAAATCAAGGAGCGAAGAGAGGATGTTGGAGAATTCGGAGGCTCTCGGCCTGATCAAGCGGCGCGGCCTGCTTAAGTCGCTGGCTGTGGTCCCGTTCATGGGAGTTACCGACATTGCCTTGGCGCGGTCGGGTCACGCGGCCGAGTCAGGCGGTAAGGACATCGCCTTGGCCGGTACCTGGCGGCGCCTGCTCGACGAAAAGGACGTCGGCATCTCCGGGAGATGGTTCAACAGGCCGTTGCCTGACCAAAGCTTCCTGCCTGGCAGCCTTGAAGAACAGCGGGTCGGCAATGCCGTCACCGTGGCGACGCCCTGGACGGGAGACATCAACGACAAGTCGTTCTATACCGCTCCTGAATATGCCGCCTACCGGCGTGACGGCAATGTAAAGGTTCCTTTCTTCCTTCAGCCCGACACCTGGTATCGCGGCCCAGCCTGGTACCAGCGGGACATCGATATCCCGCAGGACTGGGCCGGAAAACGCGTCGAGTTGTTTATCGAGCGCCCGCACTGGGAAACTCGTGTGTGGGTCGACGGACGCAGCTTCGGGCGTAGTGATGCGCTGCATGTTCCGCATGTCTACGATCTGGGTTCGCTGCCTCCCGGACGACATCAGCTGACGATACGCGTCGACAACCGTATGATCGTGGAGATCGGCCACAACGGTCACGGCGTGACAGACCACACACAAGGCAACTGGAACGGCATAGCCGGCCGGATAGATCTTCGGGCGACCGAGAACGCCTGGATCGAAGGCGTGGACCTGTATCCGCAGCGGCAGGACCGGACGTTGCGCGTGGCTGGACGATTAGCGAATTCTGGAAGGCCCGCCCCTGCGTTGACGGCGATCGTTTCTTTCGCGGGTATCCGTCAGCAAGTCGACGTCTCCTGGTCCGGCGGCGCGGGTCGGTTCGAGGCCGTGATCGAAGTGCCCACGGCAAATGAAGAGGCGCTTCGTCCATGGGACGAGTTCGATCCCGTTGTCCATGAGGCAGAGGTCGAGCTTTCCAATGGCGAGACCTGGAAAGGTCGGTTTGGCTGGCGCGACCTCACTGGCACGGCTAAGGGCTTCCGCATTAATGAGCGGCCGATGATGTTCCGCGGTGCGCTGGAATGCAGCATTTTCCCGCTCTCCGGGCACCCACCGACCGACATCGAAAGCTGGCGCACGATTATGCGCCGGGCGAAGGACTACGGCCTGAATCATCTTCGGTTCCATAGTTACTGCCCGCCTGAAGCTGCGTTCGACGCTGCGGACGAAGCCGGCATCTACGTGCAGATCGAAACCGTCTGGGCCAACCAGTCCGTCGTGATCGGCAGCGGGAAGCCCGTCGATAAATGGGTCTACCAGGAAAGCGATCGCATTCTTGCTGCCCATGGCAATCACCCGTCTTTTATCCTCATGACCCATGGCAACGAGCCTGGCGGCGGAGAAACCAAGCAGGGCGACGCCCGGCGCGACGCATTCCTGGGTGCCTACGTGCGCCATTACAAGGCAAAGGACCCGCGCCGCCTGTGGACGTCCGGCTCGGGATGGCCCGAGATCGCGGACAATCATTATCATGTGACCCCCACCCCGCGAATACAGAACTGGGGGGAGGAGCTCGCCTCGCGTATCAACAGCAAGGCGCCGGAAACCGTCACCGATTACCGGGGCTTTGTCGGCAAGTACCAAGTGCCCGTGATAAGTCATGAGATCGGCCAGTGGTGCGTCTATCCGAACCTTACCGAGGTGCGTAAATACACCGGCTATCTCAAGGCTCGCAATTTCGAGATTTTTTCAGATCGCCTTCGCGACAGCGGCATGCTGGGGCTGGCTCCGGAGTTCCTCTACGCCTCAGGGCGCCTGCAGGTGCTGTGCTACAAGGAAGACATCGAGAGCGCGCTGCGTACACATGGAATGGGCGGCTTCCAGCTACTGGGACTGCAGGACTTCCCAGGGCAAGGCACCGCGCTGGTCGGCGTCCTCGATCCTTTCTGGGATGATAAGGGCTACGTTACCGGCGCGGAATATCGGCGCTTCTGCAACTCTATCGTTCCTCTCGCGCGCCTCGAGAAGCGGGTGATCCGCTCCGGCGAAGCGCTACCGTTCGTGATCGACGTCGCGCACTTCGGTGCGAAGGCCTTAAAGCACGTCGCTGTCGAATGGTATGTCGCCGCGCAATCCGGCAAAATCCTGGCGCAAGGCTCGTTCGCACTTGACGAACTCCCGCTGGGAAATGCGCCGCTCAACTTGTCTGCGGCACCTGCGATCACGGTGCAGGATGCGTGTGCGGCGAAGCTGCTTGTGCGCATCACAGCGGGTCATGCCGCAATAGCGGAAAACGACTGGGATGTCTGGATCTACCCCCAGCAGGCCCAGGCCGCACCTCCGGGCAGTGTCCGCATCGCGTCGACCATCGACCAGGGCGTTCTCGACCATCTGGAAGCGGGAGGCGATGTACTCGTCGGCGTGCCGGGAGCAAAGGTTGCGAACTACGATAAGCTGCCGGTCAAGCTCGGGTTCTCGAGCGTCTTCTGGAATACGCTTTGGACCGAGCGCCAGGCCCCGACGACACTCGGCGTGCTGTGCGATCCCGAACACCCTGCCCTTGCCCGGTTCCCGACCGACGCTCATAGCAACTGGCAGTGGTGGTACCCGATGCACAGTGCCGGAGCGTTCCGATTGGATCTGCTGCCGGCCGGGGTCGAGCCGATCGTACGCGTCATCGATGACTGGTTCACCGCGCGCCCGCTCGGCCTCGTCGTCGAGTTGCGTGTCGGCAAGGGCCGCATAATCCTGTGCGGCTTCCCGCTCGATACAAGCGATCCTGCGGACCCGGTCACGCCGCAGCTGCGCGACAGTCTGCTCGCATACATGTCAAGCGATGCCTTCCGTCCTGCGATGGACGTGTCGCCTGTGCAACTTAAGTCCTTGGTGAAGTCATGATGCCTCCCAGCTTCCACAAGGCCGGGCGCTCCCTGGCCGGCACAGTGCTCTTCGCTGGAGCACTGATGTTCGCCCTGCCCACGCCCGGCGGCGCAAGTGACGCACCAGCTACCTCGTCTGCGGCTCGAACCCAGGGCTCGCCGGACCTGAAGATCTCGCTTAAGGTGCAATGGTCGCAGCCGCAGACAACGTTCCAGGGGTGGGGTACGTCCCTGGCATGGTTCGCGAGCACCACTGGAACGTGGCCGGACCCGATCCGATCCAAGCTTGCCGACCTGTTCTATGGCGCTGACGGACTTGGCTGGACGATCGCGCGCTACAATATCGCTGGCGGGCGCAAACCGGGCACGCCTCCGCTTTCACGAGCGAACGCGAACGTTCCGGGAATGTGGCGGATGCCTGGAAATGCAAACGGGAACGACTGGTGGCGCCCGGAAGACCCGGCAATGTGGGACTGGGATGCCGACCCTGGCCAGCAGTGGTGGCTCGACGCCGTGCGCGACCGGGTGGCAGCAAAGGATCTGATGGTCGAAGCCGCCGCCTATTCGCCGCCCTGGTTCATGACCGTGAGCGGCGACGTTGCCGGCGCCGCCAAACCGTATAAGGAAAACCTGCGGCCCGGTTTCGAAAAGCAGTTCGCCGATTATCTTGTGCTGGCGATGAAGGGCCTTGAGCAGCGGCACGGAATTCGTTTCCACAGCCTCGCTGCGCTTAACGAACCCAATACGCCATATTGGGTTGCCGGCAATCGTCAGGAAGGAAACTACTTCAGCCCAGCGGCCCAGGCGCGCATGCTGGTCGCAACTTCGCAGGCGCTGCGACGCCACGGCTTGACCGCGCTTGTGTCCGCCATGGACGAGACCAACCCGGACACCTTCGTAAAGGACTGGTCAGGATATGATCAAGCCGCGCGCGCAGTGGTCGGACAGCTTAACACTCATACCTACAGCACCACCGGTTCAACCGGGCCTCGCGACGTGGCAAGGGTGACAGGGTTGCCATTGTGGATGTCGGAGGTCGATCTGTCGGCTTCGAACATGAAGCAGGATTTCGCGGATCGAGCATCCGCTCTCGCATTCGGCGAGCAGATCGTGCTGGACTTCAAGCGGCTCGAACCGTCGGCCTGGGTTATGTGGCAAGGCGTCGAGCCAAGCGCCACCGGTGATGACGCGGGATCCAACTGGGGTTTAATCCGCGCCGATATGTCGTCGCTCAAACCGACCGATATGAGCATTCATGTCACATCGAAGTATTGGGCGATGGCCAATTTCAGTCGATACATCCGCCCAGGATACCGCTTGGTACGCAACGATGACCCCGACACAGTCACCGCGATATCCCCTGACGGCGGCACTGCTGTGATTGTCCATGTCAACCACGGACCATTTGCCCGCTCGCTTGCGCTTTCGACCGCGGATTTGAAGGGGCGCGCCTGGCAGGTGCGAACTATCGTGAGCGATGACGACCACAAGGCTGCGCAAACATCCGACTTTATCAAGTCGAGTGCTTTTGAGGCGCGAATACCGGCAAGGAGTATCACCACCGTGATGCTTACGCGGTTACGGTAATCGTCGCTTTATGAGTCGCCGATCATCGCTGCTCGGTCAATTTGATACCGGTGCTTGCTACGTCAGACGGACCGGCGGAGTAGCTGTCCTTCTCGCGCAAACGCGGGCGTGCTTTGAAAGGGACCTGATCTTTTGCGCCAAACGAGATTGACGTGGCCGTTCGCCTTGCCTCTGGTCGGCATGGCTGCGGGATGTGCGACTCCGAGCCATAGGCAATTCGCGCCGATCGCGCTTGGTGCACGCTATGTTGCCATGGGCAGTTCCTTCGCCGCCGGCCTGGGTGTTACCGTTTCTGCGGATCAACCGACCAATCGATGCGCGCGATCGAACGATAATTTTGCCCATATCATCGCACGCCGCCTCGACCTGCAACTCACGGACGTGAGTTGCAGCGGCGCTACGACGGCACACGTCCTTGGTTCTTGGAATGAGTTGCCCCCACAAGTGCAGGCGCTAACGCCAGACACGAAGCTTGTGACTGTAACCATTGGCGGGAACGATGTCGGTTATTTTGGGATGCTCTGGTCTGCCTCTTGCGTGACGGCAGCGCGGTCCGTCACCGCCTTCAAATGCCCCATCCCCTCGCCATCCTCCGACCCGTGGCGCAGCCTCGACGCCGGCATGCGAGGGATAGCTGCAGAGGTTCATCGACGTTCGCCTGCGGCACGCCTTGTCTTCGTTGATTACCTTTCTGTCCTGCCGGACCGGGGGCAATGCACGGCAGCGCCGATGAACGGGACGCAAGCCGATGCAATCAGGGCAACGGCTGCTCAGCTTGCCTCACTTACAGCGCGAGTAGCGGCCGAGACGGGCAGCGAAATCGTCAAGGCCTCCGTGCTCTCACAAAGCCATGCTGTGTGTAGCGCTGATCCTTGGATTACCGGATTTTCGGCTGCTCGCACCAAGGGCTTTATCCCTTATCACCCCAATGCTCGAGGGATGCTGGCAATAGCTAATGCGCTTGAAGCACATCTTGCGAAAGTGCGAAAATGATGCCCCCCGGGGGACGGAAATTGACCCAGTGAGCGCGACTTGAGCATATACGCAGTCAGGTCAATCCGAACTGCCAAGCTCGGATCGACGTGCTCAGAGAAATCAGCGGCCAGCGTTTATTCTAATTTCCATTGATCAGGCCCATTCGCGTACGGCTCGTGGCCGAACGGCTTGGGCAGTCGGCAACCGACGCCGCCACAGCGTGGTTGGCAATGTACGCTGGCTTGCCCCCCTACCTTTACCAGCTTGAAGCGTCGATCTTGACCTTACCGTCCAGTACCGCGATCGGATCTGCAGCGATCTGTGGATAGTAAATCTTCAACATCGCATGCCAATCATCGGGCAGATCGGCAAAACGGCTGACCTTGCCGCCGTTGGCGAACAGCGCCAACGATCCGGGACGATCACCCATATTCAGCCATGCCGGCCAACTGCGGACATCGTTCGATTGAACACGCGCGTTGACCGTGGTCGTGGTCGGATCGAGCACGAGTTCGCTAGGGCCTGCGATCGTGCTGACTTCGTTGAGGAACGAAACCGAGCCGTCCGGCGCGGTTACACGCGCGTGCGAACGATCGCGGATGGCGAGTTCAGTGCGTCCGAGCGGGAAAAAACTAACTGGCACGTGCTCATGTTCGTACCTGGGCTGGCCTGGCAACTCGGGAATGACGAACTCATTGTCGGCGGATACTTTCAGATGGGTCGGGATCGGACCGCGTCCGCCGACTGGCACCGTCTCTCCCGTGATGGGGTTGCGCAAGGTCTTCAGTCGCTCGCCGGTTTGCGCGTCGACCCGAAAACTGATTTCCAGATCGATGAGGTTGAAGCTGCCGTCCGCATTTTGTGTCACGCGTTGGATCGCCCCAAGGTTGAGGGCATACATGGGAACGAGGTCGCCGCTGATCGACGCCATGTATGGCCCCTTGATCCACGAGAAAAGCAGTCCGTCATCCGTACGATACCGCAGTTTGCGATAAATAAGTCGGGCATCCGCGGGGTTTGCGGGATCAAGCCGCCGCGTCGCAGCTTGAGCGGATGGCAAGGGCATCGCAGCAGCGGATGCCGCGATGCCCAACCCCAGCTTCAAGGCATCGCGCCGGTGCGGCCGAGTAAGATCGAACATGTTTGACATAACGCCCCCGCTTCATGGAAACGGCTACTGTTGCCCATAGCGGGCGACACACCACAGCTTATGCATGCTTGACCGCCGTTCGGGTAATCGCACAGTGAGCAGCGTTGCGGGAAGCCTACAACTCAATGCAAGGGACGAGCCCGGTCGTGTCCCGCGGGGTGGTGTAGGAAGGTTTCCCTGAGAGGGTGGCCACCGTC
>NZ_JARVRY010000061.1:0-21732 GCF_030209485.1 Novosphingobium sp. fls2-241-R2A-195 | reverse complement strand
GGTGGCCACCCTCTCAGGGAAACCTTCCTACACCACCCCGCGGGACACGACCCTTTCGTCGCCAGAAGCGCCATCAATTCCGCAATAGTGGGGATGCCGCCTCGATCCATCGCAGTCTTGAATCGAAAGCCCGTTCCCGCGTCAACGGCCTTCAACCGACAAACTGATATTGCCGCACCGGATGAGGGACCATCGCGTCAATATCGATCCCGTCGAGCAGCCATCGCAATTGCTCCGCGGTGAGCGCAACCACCGTTTCCGCTCGTCTGGGCCATCGGAACTTGTCCTCCGTCAACGCCTTGAGCACCAACACAAAGCCCGACCGGTCAAAGAACAGCAGCTTCATCCGGGTCCGGCGCCGGTTGCAAAAGGCAAACGCCGCGCGCTCGAACGGATTGAGGCCCATCGACTGCTCGACCAGGATCGCAAGGCTGTTGATCCCACAGCGAAAGTCGATCGGATCCCGGTGGAGATAGACGCGCAGATCTTCAGCGAGCCGGAACATGGCAATGCCCCAGCGCATCGATCATCACCACCAGCAACTGCGCGTCACACCCCTCCAGCGTCAGCGATACGCCATTTGGCATCGACGCCTGCAGCCGCGCTGACGGTACCAATCCCGCAGACCGGGGCGCGATCCCACCAGTGTGTCGCTCCGCAGGCGCCGGAGACGTCTCCACCCGGATAAACGCCGACGGATCCGGCAACTGCCCCGTGCTCCGCTGCCCGTTCGCACTCTGCCGCTCCTGATACTTCCTGACCCATTTGCGCAGTTGGTTGGCGTTGACACCATGCTCCAGCGCAAGCCTCGCCACCGATATGCCCGGCTCGAGGCACGCCTCGATCAACCGTGCCTTTCCCGCCCGACCATAATAGCGCCGGCCGTTAATCGTCACCCTTACAACCTCGAGCCCATAGGAGCCCACCGGTGCCATCTCCATGTGTCCACCTCTTCCTTGGTGGACACATCCTTCACACCGCGTCACTCAACCGAACAGGTGCGCGGAATTTCGCGCTTACCTCAAAAAAGTGAACGGGTTGTTTTGGATCGTCGGCATCAATACCGCGCTTTGGGTGGTGATCGCCCTTGGAATATGGGCGATATCGTGAACCGCAATGAGGCCCGGACCTCTTGCGAGTGCCGGGCCAGTTGATTGCAAGGGCTATAAAGCCCTTCGGGTCGCATGTGCGGCGTACACGATTTCGCTGCACCGCATCATGACAATAGCGGTCACCCGCGCTTCTCGGCGTTCTCCTTTCATGCTTGCACCGGATAGTTCAGGTTCATCTCCCTGAAACCCCGCCCGGTGCAGGCATCGTAAGGTGGCTGGGGCAGGCCGCCCAGAATCGGGTGACCTCGAAGCCTGTTGCTGCCCTTGTCATCATCAGGTCGTCTTGCGCCAGGCGGACCTCCGGCCCCAACTTGATTGGGGCGTGCTCCCCGCGGTGCCGCGCATCCTCTACGATGTCGAGGGCAAGGCGGTTCAAACCTTAAACCGAAGGAAGGGTGAGGGGGCCACCACCCATGCCGGTCACGCTGCGCCGGGGAGCTTGTACGTCACCCCTACCTCAGGCCTTGCACTTCAGCCGGGCCTTGACCGCGGGCATGCGGGTAACGAAGCCCATCACCATACCGGTCCGGCGCTGTCCTGGCAGTGGCGGCTGGGAAGCCAGGGCGGAGACGACCCCATTGCTGTTCGGGTGGTCGAAGACAAATGGGCCTTCAGTTGCATCAGACGGCATCAGAAGATGCGGGGATCATATGGGAAGCGATGGACGACGCTGCCCTCTCTGAATTCCGGTAATCGCAGCACGGGAACGACGGCGACCACAACGTGTTGAAATCTGTCTCAAAACGCAATCAGAGGAGATGATCGTGTTTCGCAAAACCGTCCGACTCCATGAGGGGCCTTGTCACGGGATGAGCGTGATTTGGGAAAGCGGCCATGAGTTGCGCATGATCAAGTGCATGGAAGGCTACGTGCCTTGGCCGAGTAAAGCGGCTCCACCGCTGATAGAAAGTGAAACCTATTACCCATCGATCGATTCCCCATCTATCTTTGTTTGGGGAAAAGGAACTAGCCCAACTGCGATGAACTGCTTAGCGCCCGCGGCCCCTGAAGATTTCGAAAGCTGAGCCTGACAGCGGGTACGGGCCCGACGGTTGGAGGATGCCGCCGCGCCCGCCCGGCGGTCACCCCATGGTGCCGAGTTGAGATCACGAATTACCCGCGTGTATCTTGGAACCGTGATATGATGCAGCCATCATCGGCACCGAGTCGGCATGCTGATGGCTGAGAGACATCGATTAATCGTGCTCCCGCCTTCCGCGACGGAGCATTCTCATGACCTTGTATACGATCCTTCCGATCGATCCCGCGCGCGCTCTTGTTGAATTCGAGACGCCGGACCCTGAGGTTACTTTTGGCATCATTGAAGACAAGGCCTTGGGCGAGGTCGATGTCTTCGAAGATGGCAAGTACGCTTTCTCTTGCGAGCCAATGGTCGGCGCAGATTGGCGAATCTACCGGCGCCACACCCGCCATTAATCCGATTGGGCTGCGTGACGCTCCGCGGCCCAGCGGATTGCCGCGAGCATTTCAGATCAGCGAGCGGATCCGCAGTTCCATCGCCCTCAGCTTCACGCTGCCCCCCGGCGAACGGTGCTCGCCCCAGGAACCGCATCATGCACAAGCATGCGATCCGCCTGACACGACGCCGCAACGTGCAGTTCTCCAGCCTTGGTGGTTTGGCGATCCATTCTTCAAGGGGCTTGGGCTGGAACTGGTGGATCTGCCAAAGCCGCGGGCGACCAACCGGCTGACGTCGCCGCCCCGGCACGGCGGAGCACAAGTCGCGGAGCGCTGTTCATCGCCATTCCGGATGGGGCCGCCATGGGCAGGATCGCGCCCGCGCGCGCAGCCAGACCCATCCCGGTCCTGCAGCGGCGATGGCATCCAGCGGGACGCTTTGTTGCCCGACCACATTGAGCCGGAGCGGATGGACCTGTTCGGAGAAGCAGCATGACGACCATCATCATCGAGAGCAGCTTTTGGCCTCATCCGAATCGGATGAAGTCGGCGAGATCGTCATCCTTCAATTCATAATTGGACCGATGAGCGTCGCGTTCGAAAACGCGTCCAGCCGCGATGAAAATGGCCGCCGCGTATTCGTCGAAGACAACCTCCGCGATTTCTTCGGATGGCGGGGCGTCTATGCCGCAAACCGATTGCAATGCGAGTGCCGTCACCCGGAACTCGATCCTATCCATTCCATGCAGCCCATGGAACCGGACGCTCTGGCACGCGCCGCTCCACTCGCGATCAGCATGGGCAAACTCAATGGTGCCCATTAGCGACTCTCTTATGATTATTTCGCTGGGCCAATACCTGAGCGTGGTGCCATCATTACGCCTCATCGCGGCGTAGGCGCAACGCCGATCGTCACGAGCAATGACGAATGTAGACCGCGTTCATCCCCGCTTGAACATCTGTCTAAGGCGACTTGTCGGGCGGAGGTGAGCCACCTCCTCCTCAATTGAGGACAATTCCTCCCTGTATCCCGCTATTCGGTCAGGGCCGAAGTCTGCTTCCATTTCGTTCGCATGCGTAGCAAGATCGTCCATCGCGGCTCGGAAATCGGCTTCTGGCAAACGGGCAAGGCCTCGGGCAATCAAGTCGTGCTGAGCGAAGTGGGCTCCTTCAAAGCGGAGGGCCGCACGCTCCAACCGAGTCAATCGCGATTCGATAGTTCCGGGCATGGCGGCAGGGTTAGTCGAGATAGCCAAAGTCGCACCTGCAATTATCTACCTGTTCACGCTGCGATTTATCAGAATACGCACGAGCATTCCGTACGGTTCCGGGCTAAAAAAGGAGGCCGCCATGTAACCGGCAGCGCGCTTCGCGCACCCGAAAAGCCTATCCGAAGCGTAACGGCGTCATGCCGGAGAAGCAGGAAGGGGCAGCCGCTCCTCGCGTCGTCCCCATCCGTCAGTTGCGCAGTGGTGCAACCTGACGGTGAACGTTAGCCATGGACGCTCGATAGGCTCGCATAACGCGACGTGCCCAGTCGGCCGGCAATGCGGAGGCGACGGGATCGACAGCCTCGTTGGGAGAGGTGCTGATCTGGCTCGATCGAGCAAAGCGGGACGGGTGATCGATGTTCATTTGGCCGTTTCTATCGCGTTATAACACTATGAATTTGAATGGCTTATCCGCCATTTCCGGACCTCAGAATTCCGAACAAGCCAAACGGTTCCGAGCCGAGGCTCGTGCATTCAGCTCAGACGCATGGAACGAGGCAAGCGTACGATGAGCGACGTCGAATGGCCCTTCGCTGGTGTAACTCCGCTCAGCTACGACGTACTCATCGCTGAGCCGGCGACGCGATTACAGACGTGATCGGCCGCTAGTGAAGGCAAGTTTCCGCAGGCGCAGTACGATACCATGATGTGGGAAGACCTTACGCAACGGCAGGTCGCGCAGTTCGGGCGCGGCGACACCATCCTGATGCTCTGGGCCTGCTGGCCGTCGCTGCGCCAGTCGATCAAGCTCATGGACGATCGGGCCCGTCTCAGCAATCTCAACCCACTGCCAGTTCGGCCAGCTTGGACAGATGGCGGGCGCCAAGATCGTTGCTTTTGACCTACCCGCTGAGAGAACGCTCATTTTGATGTAGAGTCTGCGCACGAGAAGGAATGCCCGAGAGGCGACTGTCCGGATCAGACTGTTCTGCCGGTGGCCTTCTTTAATGCCGCGCGCAGATGAGAAGGAGAACTGGGCTTTGGGCAAATCTGCGCATCCGGATAGCGAGTGCGCAGGGCATTCTCGTTAGCGTGGCCGGAATGGAAAATGAGCGGGACGTTCATCTCCCGCATGCGATCCGCCGCCGGGAAGACTTCTCCGTCAGGGAGGCGGACGTCGAGGATCGCGCAGACCGGTCGCTGACGCTCGATCGCAATCATGGTGGCGGCAACCGTGCCGCAATGTGCGGAGACAGCGAAACCCTCTTCGGCGATCAGGTCTTCGAGATCGAGCACGACGAACAACTCGTCCTCGACGATCAGTACGGTATCGGTCATCGAACCATCACACCGCCAGGCAGCCACAGTCGAAGGGCAAAGTGGCCATCACGCAGGTCGCGGGAAATCCGGGCACCAAGCTGACGGACAGAAGTGGTGACGAGCAATGTCCCGAAGCCCGATCCATCGCCCGCATCAATCGTGTCATCACCGTCTTCGTCCCAGAGCAAGTCAATTCCGTCGGCGCTCAACGCCCAGCGCACGCGGAGGGTTCCCGCGCGCGGTCCCAGGACACCATACTTTGCGGCATTGGTTGTCCATTCGTGCAGGATAAGGGCAAGAGGAGAAAGGCTGTTGCGATCGATGTCGATCTGCGGACCTTCGATCAGAATCGCGGATTGCCCAGCATAGGCGGCGGTCGTCGTCTCGATGAGGGTCCGAAGCGAGAATGTCTGCTGCTCTTCGCCCGAAGGCGACGCCAGGGAGTGCGCCCGGCCCAGCGCCGCAATGCGTTCGCGCAGATCCGCGCCATAGCTGCGCACGTCGTTGTGAGACCGACCGGCAACCGCGATCATGCCGCTGACCACTGCGAACAGGTTCTTCACCCTGTGGTTCATTTCGCGCAGCATGAGGCCGCGTGTCTCGGCTACGGCGTATTCCGCCGTCAGGTCGATCGTTGCCCCCACCAGGCGGCGTGGGCGCGAGCCGATGAGCCGGCCGTAGGCCTTGAGCTGACGGCAGGCGGCGGCAGCATCCTCCGCTTCGCACACGCGAAAAGCGATTTCCATGTCCTGATCGCTGTAAAGGGCATGAGCGATGCCGTCTTCAAGCAAGGCGCGATCATCGGGGTGAACCTTCGCCAGCACATCGCCGAGACTCACTGAGCCCTTTGCGGGCAACGAAAGCTGGCTGCGGCTCGTGGTGTCGAGGATCACGTCGTCTTCATCCGGACGATACTCCCAGACCCCGATCCCGCCGGTCTTCACGGCCAGATCGAGCCTCTCGCGCTCGGCGGCCAGATCATCTTCCATCAGCAGGGCGACGGTGATGTCGCTCAATACAAGAGTGGCGCCATCGATCGTCCCGTGCTGGGTCCGATACGGCAGAACGCGCAGCGACAGGGTTCGGCCGCCGTCGCGCGTGCGAACCCGGCGATGGAGAGGCTCGCCGCTGCCCGCCACGCGCCGCGCGTCGTCAAGGTAGGTGCTGTCGTCCAGGCGCGTTGCGACGTCAGCCAGCAGACGCCCCCGATCGGTCTGCTGCAACGGGAAAATGGCAGTCGCCGCTTCGGTAAAACTGCGGATGCGAAGCTGCCCGTCGAGCACGATCACCGCCAGTTCGGTGGACTCGAAGAAGTTGCGCAAGTCGGCGTTCGCGACGGTAAGCTGGTCAACCTTGCTTTTCAGCTCGTCGTTGACGGTGGACAGTTCCTCGTTGGTGGACTGCAGCTCCTCGTTCATCGACATCATTTCTTCGTTGGAGCTTTTCAACTCCTCGTTCGCGGTCTCCAGTTCCTCGACCGCGGTGCGCAGCTTGTGGCGGGTGAGGCGCAGTTCCTCTTCCAGCGCCTCCATGTGATCGTCGCCGCTTTCGATCTCGGTAAAGTCCGGCCCGTCGAACGGCTGGAAGGGGCCGCGATCGCGCAGGATCAGCAACAGCGAATTGTCGGGCAACGGCTCGCAGATCGCCTCGACCGGCTGGATGCCGTAATCCGAACGCACCTCCACCTCGCGCGCCACCACCTTCTTGCGGGCATCGCGGGCTTGGCGCACGAGTGGGCCGAGCACATCGCGCAGGCCCGGCTTGGCCAGCGAGATCGCGCTGGAGCCGCCCGTGCGGGTTACCGGGAAATCGAAATAGCGACTCAGCTTGCCATAGGCGGCAAGTACCGCGCCGTCCTGATTGAGCACCATGGCGGGCGGCGCATAGCGATCGACCAGGCGCTGGACGGCTATGCCGGCATCGGACGGCTTGCGCCGGACGTCCCGATCGCTGTTGTCCTCGCGGCGACGCTGAAGGCCATGCTCTCCGCCCGGCAGGTCGATCGGGTACCGGGGGGTGCCGGGGGCGCGCTCGAAGATGCGGGCGTGATGATCCAGAGCCGGGAACAGATGGTCGAAACGGCCGATGCTTTCCGAGGGGCCGAGAAACAGGTACCCGCCCTCCCGGATCGCGTAATGCAGGATCGGCATCACCGATTGCTGCAGGCGATCGTCGAAGTAGATCAGAAGGTTGCGGCAGGAAACAAGGTCGATCCGCGAGAACGGGGGATCCTTTACAACCGAGTGGTTGGAAAACCGGATAAGGTCGCGAATCTGGTTCGAGATTGCGAATTTCTCCCCATGCGGCGTCGTCCACCGCTCGCGCATGGGCGAAGGGATATCGGCCAGCGCGGAGGCGGGATAAATTCCTTCCCGCGCGATCTGCAGCATCTGCTCGTCGATGTCGGAGGCGAAGATCTGCACCGGGTTGGCGAAATTCATGCGCCGTGCCGTCTCGGCGAAGAGCATGGCGATGCTGTACGCCTCCTCCCCGCTGGAACAGCCCGGGATCCAGACCCTGATGTCGTCGTCGCTGGGACGGTCGCGCAGCAGCGGCTCGATCACCTTTTCGCGCAGCGCGTCGAACATCTCGGGATCGCGGAAGAACCGCGTGACATTGATCAGCAGGTCGCGGAACAGCGCCTCGCATTCGCCTGAATCCGATTGCACGCGCTGCAAATAGCCGCTGGCCGAATCGATGTTCAGCACGTGCATGCGCCGCTCGACGCGCCGCACCAGCGTCGAGCGCTTGTAGCCCGAGAAATCATGGCCAACGGCCTTGCGCAAGGTGGCGCACAGGTCATCGACATGATCGGCGACAAGTTCGGCTTCGCGTTTGTGGGGCTCGCCTCGGCGCCGGGCGAAGAACGCGCTCAGGCAATCGAGGATCTCCGACGGCTGCTTGACGTAGTCCACGAGGCCGGTTCCGACCGCGGATACGGGCATCCCGTCATACCGCGCGGTTTCCGGTGTCTGGACGACGCAGACCCCGCCATGTTCCTTGATGGCACGCAATCCCGTCGATCCGTCGGCCCCCGTGCCGGAGAGGATCACGCAGGCGGCATCGGTCTGCTTTTCGGCGGCGAGCGAGATGAAGAAATCGTCGATCGGGCGGCGAAGTCCGCGCGGCTGGGCGAAATCGGTAAGCTGGAGCTTGCCGTCCTGCAGTGCGAGACCGCGGCCGGGAGGTATGATGTAGACGCGGTCTGCCAGAACTTCTTCGCCGCCCTCGCACTGGAGCACGTCGAGCGGGCTAGCCCGGTCCAGCAACTGCGCCAGCATGCTCTCGTAGTTGGGGTCGAGATGCTGGACGACCACAAATGCCATTTCCGTAGGCAGCCGGGCCACCGAGAGCATCTCGCGCAGGGCCTCCAGCCCGCCCGCCGATGCGCCGATCCCGACGATCGGGACGCCAGATGCACGTTCGTCGCCGCTCAAAGGATCGCGCCGTCGTCTAGATCGGCGAGGGTCAGCCTCGCCTGGGCGATCGTCGCGGCCGAATTCGCGATCGTGGTCAAGGTGCCCTCGACGATGATGCCGCTCTCGGCGGCCACCGGGCTGAGGCGGGTCAGCGTCAGGCCAAGGTCGCTGTCATATGCCCTGAGCCGATCGGGCTGGGCGCGGCTGACATCGAACTGCGACGCGAAAATGTAGCGCGTCCTCCCGGAAAGGGTGCGCAGCCTCGACATGTAAAGGAGGTTCACGAAAGGCGTTCCGTCCTTGCGAAAGTTGAGGATCGGGGTGCGCACATTGGCCGCAGCATCGTCGCCCAGGAAAGCGCGCAGTCTCGCTCGGGCTTCATGATCTTCTGCCGCCCCCTGCAGGATGCGGCAATTGCGACCTGCAAGGTCTTTCTGCGAATAGCCCGTCAGGTCCGCAAAGCGGCCGTTCACCAGGATCAGTGGATTGTCCGCGTCCGGACTGCCCAGGGCCAGGGCGACCGGAGAGTTCTCGAAGAAGGTGCGCAGTTCGTCGGGAATAGTCAGATCGGTCAAGTCGTTACTCCCGGCCATCGGGTAAGAGCTGAGGGGGGCCGTTCGTACCGGCCATGTGGGCAAGACTGCAACGGCTCTGTGCACCATCTGTTGCCGAAGGTCGAGCCGAGGGGGGAATTGCCTATTGGGCACGTGAGCTTGGGAAACGACCTTTAGGTCGCGAATGTTCGGGGTGTTAGGCGCTACGCCGTATCCTGGCCCGAACCGCTGTCTTCTGAAATCAGAGCCCCGATCCGTTCGAGCATGGCGAGGATCATGGCCTGTTCCCAGCGCGGCAATCTCTCGAATCCCCGCCCAAAGCGCATCTGCAACGGAAACGGCATGCTGTTTAGCCGCTTAAGGCCTTCTTCGGTCGCCTGGACGAGGATTTGGCGCTTGTCGTTCTCGCTGCGAGAGCGAGTGACGAGACCGGCTGCAACCAGCTTGTCGACGATGTTGGTTATCGTCGCCTGTCCGAACCGAAGCGCGGCTGCGACAGCGCTGGGTGTCACGCTTTGTCCGGATCCGATCTGTCGCAAGACCAGGGCCTGCGACGGGGTCAATCCGGTTGCCGCGGCCATCCTCCGATTTTCCAGATCGGCGGCGTCGAGAATTTTTCTCAGGGCCGAAAGTGCTGCTGGCGTGAGATCGCTGTCCATGCCCCGACAGCTAGCTTTCCTGCGGCTTTGCGCCAAGCCGCAAGATACTTCCAAATCCGAAATATTGCATTTCAAAGACGCGCATCAAGGGAACATATCTCGCGACACATGGTTGCAATGCACCGCACGATCCGTATGTTATCGCGCAGCAGCAGTCATAATGAGGCAAATGCCAAGCACGCCAATGTGCTTCGGAGGGTGAAGTAATCTTTGATGAAGTCATGAGTAAAGCCGCCTTCGGGACGAATCCCGAGGGCACAATTCCGATGTGTAAGACTACCTCGCCGGTCCTGCGCCGGCCCACTGCCGAAGACGGGCCTGCCGTCACTGCGCTGATCGCGGCGTCCGAGCCGCTCGATCCCAACTCGGCCTACTGCAATCTGCTTCAGTGCAGCGATTTCGCCGACACCTGCGTGCTCGCGGAGCGTGAAGGCGCGGTCGTCGGGTGGATTTCCGCTTACCGTCCGCCTTCGCATCCGGAGCGTATCTTCGTGTGGCAGGTCGCGGTCGCGGCTTCCGCGCGGGGCGAAGGGCTTGCAGGGCGCATGCTGGATGAACTGGTCTCGCTGCCCGCGGTACAGGGCGCGACCACGCTGACCACCACGATTACCGAGGCCAATCCGGCCTCCTGGGCGCTGTTCGGCGCCTTCGCGCGCCGGCACGGCGCAAGCCTCTCGAAATCCAAGCGCTTCGAGCGCGCCGCGCACTTCGCGGGGGCACACGATACGGAATGGCAGGCGACCATCGCGCCTCTGCCGTCCGTCCATACCTGAACAGGGGAACTCCCGAAATGACCAAGACCCCCATGCCGAGCGCCACCGCGCCGGATACGAAGATCTATGACCGCCGCGAATCCAGGGTGCGCAGCTATTCGCGTGCGATGCCGCGCCAGTTCGGCAAGGCGCAAGGACCGTGGCTGCACGACAACGAGGGCGGGCGTTATCTCGATTTCCTGTCGGGCTGCTCCTCGCTGAATTACGGTCACAACCATCCGGTGCTCAAGGCGGCGCTGATGGACTATATCGCCAATGACGGCGTGACCCATGCGCTCGACCTGCACACCGACGCCAAGGCCGCATTCCTGCGCACGTTCGAGGAGGTAATCCTGGAACCCCGCGGGCTCGACTATCGCGCGATGTTCACCGGGCCGACCGGCACCAACGCGGTGGAAGCCGCGATCAAGCTGGCGCGCAAGGTCACGGGCCGCGAGCTGGTGGTCGCCTTCACCAACGGCTTCCACGGTATGACGCTGGGCGCGCTCGCCTGCACCGGCAATGCGGGCAAGCGCGGCGGCGCGGGCGTACCGCTCAGCCACGTCAGCCATGAGCCGTTCGACGGCTATTACGGGAGTGAGGTGGACACCGCCGACCTGCTCGAACAGCGTCTTTCCGACCCTTCCAGCGGCCTCGATGCCCCGGCTGCCTTCCTGGTCGAGACAGTCCAGGGCGAAGGGGGGCTCAATGCTGCAAGCCCTGCGTGGCTGCGGCGTATCGCGGCGCTGGCGAAGAAGCACGGCGCGCTGATGATCGTTGACGACATCCAGGCCGGCTGCGGCCGCACCGGCGGCTTTTTCAGCTTCGAGAACATGGGCTTCACGCCCGATATCGTCACGCTGGCGAAGTCGCTCTCGGGCATGGGCCTGCCTTTCGCGCTGACGCTCATGCGCCCCGACCTCGATGTCTGGAGCCCCGGCGAACACAACGGTACGTTCCGCGGCAACAACCACGCCTTCGTCACCGCCACCGCGGCGCTGCGCGAGTTCTGGGCCGACCCGGCCTTCATCGACGCGGTGGCGCGGCGCGGCGGCATCCTCGAACGGCGGCTTGAGCGCATGGCCGAGCGGCACGGCCTGACCACGCGCGGTCGCGGCATGATGCGCGGCATCAACGTCGGCAGCGGCGAGGTCGCATCGCGGATCACGTCGGCCTGCTTCGACGAGGGCCTGATCATCGAGACCAGCGGCGCGCATGACGAGATCGTCAAGGTGCTCGCTCCGCTGACCATCGAGGATGCCGTCCTCGAAGCCGGGCTCGACATTCTGGAAGAGGCCGTCGCCGCGGCGATCGCCCCGGTGAGGCGGGCGCTGCCGAAAATTGGCGTGGCCGCCTGAACACTCCCTCCAAATTCAAAGGAATACCCACATGATCGTTCGCAATCTCAACGACATCCGCAAGTCTGACCGTCACGTCGAATCCAATGGCTGGCACTCCGACCGCCTGCTGCTCAAGGACGACAAGATGGGCTTCTCGTTCCACGTCACCACGATGTTCGCGGGTGAGGAACTGCACATGCATTACCAGAACCATCTCGAAGCGGTGCTGGTGATGCAGGGCGAGGGGACCATCGAGGATCTCGGCACCGGCCTGACGCACGAGTTGAGGCCGGGCGTGATGTATGCGCTCAACGCCAACGACAGGCACATCGTGCGCCCGGTGCAGGACATCGTGTGCGCCTGCGTCTTCAACCCGCCGGTGACGGGGCGCGAGGTCCATGACGAGAACGGTGCCTACCCCGCCGACACCAGCGAACCCGCGCTCGCAGACTGAGGAGAAAGGGGGCACTTGATGCACGACCACTATCCCACCCGCAGCGCGGCCGAACCCCAGTTGCTCCCGCGCAGCGAACCCGTCGCCCGCCGCGGATGGCAGCCGGGCGCGCCGCTTACCGCAGAGCAGATCGCCCAGTTCGATCGCGACGGCTATCTCGTGCTGGAGGACGTGTTCTCCGAAGCGGAGATGGCCGCGCTCCAGGCGGAAACCGGGCGCCTTCTCGGCGATCCCAAGGGCTTGAAGGACGAGACGGTGATCGTCGAACCCGGCAGCCGCGAGATCCGCTCGATCTTCGAGATTCACGAGCAGAGCGCCACAATGGCCCGGCTCGCCGCCGATGAACGGCTGGCGGGCGTCGCCAGCTATCTGCTCGACGACGAGGTCTACGTCCACCAGTCCCGCCTCAACTACAAGCCGGGGTTCAAGGGTAAGGAGTTCTACTGGCACTCCGACTTCGAGACCTGGCACGCCGAGGACGGCATGCCGCGCATGCGTGCGCTGTCGATGTCGGTGCTGCTGGCGGAGAACACGCCCAACAACGGCCCGTTGATGGTGATCCCCGGGTCGCAGCACGTCTTCATCGCCTGCGTCGGCGAAACGCCGGACGACCACTACAAGGCGTCCTTGCGCAAGCAGGAATACGGCGTGCCCGACGAGGACACGCTGGCCGAACTGGCGCACCGTCAGGGCATCGTCGCGCCGACGGGCAAGCCGGGAACGGTGATCGTGTTCGACTGCAACACGATGCACGGTTCCAACGGCAACATTACCCCGTTCCCGCGCGCGAATGCCTTCCTCGTCTACAACGCGGTGAGCAACCGGCTAGAGGCGCCCTTCGCCGCTACTACCCCGCGTCCGGACTTCATAGCCGCGCGCGATGTGAAGTCGGTGACGCCGGTATCCGGAAGCCTCGAAGGAGCACCCGCATGAACGGAACGCATTCCGTGGAAAAGATCGGCGGCACTTCGATGGCCGCCACCTCGACCGTGTTCGACAACGTGCTCGTCGCCGGGCGCGAGGGTGCGGACCTCTACAACCGCATCTTCGTCGTCTCGGCCTATGCCGGGATGACCGACCTGCTGCTGGAGCACAAGAAGTCGGGCCAGCCCGGCGTCCACGCGCATTTCATCCGCAACGAGGTGCCCGGCGCCTGGCGCTCGGCGCTGGCGGACGTGATGGGCGCGATGTGGGCGCGCAATGCCGAGATGTTCGCGCGTGCGGAGAGCTGCGAGGAAGCCGACGCCTTCGTGGCAAAGCGCATCGCCGCGCTGGAAACCTGCCTCGACGATCTCGATCGGCTGCGCGCGCATGGCCGCTTCTGCCTCAAGGAGCAGATGACCACCGTGCGCGAGATGCTGGCGGGTCTGGGCGAGGCGCATTCGGCGCACTCGACCGCGCTGATGCTGCGCGACCGGGGCGTGAACGCGGTCTTCATCGACCTGACCTTGTGGAACCACGAGGACATGCGCAGCCTCGATGCGCGGATCGAGGAAGCGCTGGGTACGATCGATCTTGCAACGCAGATGCCGATCGTCACCGGCTATGCCGGGTGCGAGGGCGGCATGGTGCGCCGCTATGCGCGCGGCTATTCGGAGATGACGTTCTCGCGCATCGCTGTGCTGACGCAGGCGCGCGAGGCGATCATCCACAAGGAGTTCCACCTCTCCAGCGCCGACCCGCGCCTTGTCGGCGAGGCGGTGGCGCGCAAGATCGGGCGAACCAACTACGACGTGGCGGACCAGCTCGCCAATCTGGGCATGGAGGCAATCCATCCGCGTGCAGGGCGCGGCCTGCGCCAGTCGAACATTCCGCTGCGCGTGCGCAACACTTTTGACCGGCACGACGGCGGCACGCTGATCTGCGGCGACTACGTTTCCGAAGCGCCGCGCGTGGAGATCGTTACCGGCCTGTCCTCGGTGCAGGCGCTGCAGGTGTTCGAGCAGGACATGGTGGGGGAGAAGGGCTACGACGCCGCGATCCTCGACACCCTGACCCGGCACTGCGCCTGGATCGTCAGCAAGAGTTCCAACGCCAACACCATCACCCACTACCTGTCGGGCACCGACACCGCACAGATGGCTGCGATCGTGGCGGACATCGAGGCGAAGTGGCCGGGCGCGGCGGTGACGGTGCAGCCGGTGGCGATGGTCTCGGTGATCGGCAGCGATCTGGGCGAGCCGGGTCTCGTCCCGCGCGCGCTCATGGCGCTGGCGGAAGCGGGCATCGGCATGATCGCGATGCAGCACCAGATCCGCAACGTGGACGTGCAGTTCATCGTCGGCGTCGAGGACTTCGACCCGGCCGTGCGTGTGCTGCACAAGGTGCTGGTTGCAGGCGCGACGGCGTCCCAGGAACGCGCGGCGGCCTGACGCCCGGTTCCACTTCGTCGATGCTGAACGCCATCCTTCCCGTGCGCAGCCTGCTGCTGGCCATCTTCATCCTGATGGCGGGCGGCGGGTTCATGAACACGCTCGTCAGCGTGCGTCTCGAGCGCGCGGGAAGTGGCACGCTGGCCATCGGGCTGGTCGGCACCGCCTATTTTGCAGGGCTGGTCGCCGGATCGCTGCGCGCACCCGCATTGCTGCGCCGGATCGGCCATATCCGCGCCTTCGCCGCTTTCGTCGCGGTTCTGAGCGCCAGTACGCTGGCCTACGCGATCCACCGCGATGTGCTGTTATGGGGCGCGCTGCGCTTTGCCGACGGCCTGTGCCTTGCAGGTATCTACGTCTGCCTCGAAAGCTGGCTGGGCGAGCGGGCCGAAGGAGCCGGACGAGGCAGCGTCCTCGCGGGTTACATGATTGCGCTCTACGGCGGGCAGGCGATCGGGCAGTTCACGCTGAACCTCGGCGGTGGCGGCTCGACCCTGCCGCTGCTGGCGGGCTCGATCCTGATCTCGCTTGCCGCCGTACCTGTTGTGCTGACCCGCATTGCCGCCCCCGCGCCGAGTGAAGGCGCGTCACTGCGTTTCCGCGAACTCTATGTGGTCTCTCCTCTCGGCATTGTCGGCGCGCTTCTGACGGGCGTGATGCTCGGAGCGTTCTACGCGATGGGCGCGGTCTATGCGCGGCGATCCGGGCTGGACCTGTCTGCGACGGCTCTGTTCATGAGCGTGGTCATCATGGGCGGCGTCGCGCTGCAGTGGCCTCTGGGGCGCCTGTCGGACCGCATGGACCGGCGCAAGGTGATCGTGATGGGTTTTGCCGGAACGCTAATTGCCAGCCTCGCGATCGCGCTGACGAGCGGCACCCTGCCGCTGATGGCGTTCGGTGCCTTGTTTGGCGGCTTGAGTTTCGCTTTGTACCCTTTGTGTGTCGCTCACACCAACGATCACTTGACCTCGGATCAGCGGATAGCGGCCAGTGGGGGGCTGGTGCTTCTCTACTCGCTCGGCGCCGCGATCGGGCCTTCGATGGCGGCTATCGCGATGACTTTTCTGGGAACTTCGGGACTGTTCCTGTTCGTCGCAGCCTGTGCAGGCACGGCGCTCGCCTTCGGCTTGTGGCGGCAGGCCCGTTCCGAGCCGGTGCCGACCCATCTTCAGGAAACCTACGTCGTTCTGCCGCGAACCACGCCCCTTTCAATCGAAATGTCGGCCACGCCAGACGCCGCCGACGAAAGCACATCTTCATGACCGAACCGACCCCGCCCTCCGTCCTGCACCGCGCAATCGCCGCCTCGGCTATCGGCAACGCCACCGAATGGTTCGACTACGGCATCTACGCATATGGCGTGACGTATATCTCCGCAGCGCTTTTCCCCGGGGACACGGGCGAAGCGACGCTGTTCGCGCTGGCGACGTTCGCGATCTCGTTCCTGATCCGTCCGCTCGGAGGGTTCTTCTGGGGACCATTGGGAGATCGCTACGGGCGCAAGGCAGTGCTGGGGGTGACGATCGTGATGATGGCAGGCGCGACGGTTCTGGTCGGCCTCATCCCGTCCTACGCCGCGATCGGCATGTGGGCACCCGCATTGCTGGTGATCCTGCGCATGGTGCAGGGATTTTCGACGGGCGGCGAGTACGGCGGCGCGGCGATCTTCATGGCTGAATATGCGCCCGATGCGAAGCGCGGCTTCTACGGCAGCTTTCTCGAAGTCGGCACGCTGGCAGGCTTCTGTGCAGGCGCAATGCTTATGCTCGGGTTCTCGCTGGTGTTGGGTGACACAGCGATGCGCGAGTGGGCTTGGCGTCTGCCGTTTCTGCTGGCCGGGCCGCTCGGTCTCGTGGGCGTCTACTTGCGTTCGCGCATGGAAGAGACCCCGCTTTTCCGGGAGGTGGAGCAACAGGTGCATCGCGGCGCCGGATCTCCCTTGCGCGACCTGCTGACCCGCCACCGTCGCCCGCTGCTGGCCATGGGCGGCCTCGTCATCGCGCTCAACGTCGTGAACTATACGCTGCTCAGCTACATGCCGACGTACTTCGAGCGGCGCCTCGGCCTCTCTACCGACGCCGCGCTGGCAGTGCCGCTGGCGGGAATGCTGTTCATGATGGTACTCTTGCCTTTCGCGGGGGCTCTCTCCGATCGGATCGGCAGGAAACCCATGTGGATGGCCTCGCTGATCGGGCTCATGCTGGCGGTGGTCCCGCTTTATCATGTGATGGATGCAGGCCCGGTGAGTGCGGTAATCGGCTATGCGCTTCTGGGAATGCTCTACGTCCCGCAACTTGCGACGATCTCGGCAACGTTCCCGGCCTTCTTCCCGACGCCCGTGCGCTTTGCGGGCTTTGCAATCGCCTACAACCTGTCGACCTCGCTGTTCGGCGGGACTGCACCTGCGGTCAACGCCTGGCTGATAGACCGGACCGGCGATCCGCTGATGCCCGCCTACGTGATGATCGCCGCCTGCGTGGTGGGCCTCGCGGCATTGCGATTCACCGACGAAACCGCCCGACAGCCGCTGCGGGCCGCCTGACAACAACTTTGGGGGACTTTCTTTGCCGATCGATGCCACTACCGCCCTTGCCCGATTTGCGGGGGCGTGGGCGCAAGAACCATGGGCGCGCACAGTGCTCGGGATTGTCGTGCTTGCGGGTTCAGCGTGGCTCGCCAACTGGATAGCCAGGCGGATCGTCCTGAACGCAATGATGCGGCTGATCAGGCGCACCCCGTTTGAGGTCGGCGCGGACCGCATCGGTGCGATCGTCTCGCGCCTTTCGAAAATCCTGCCCGCCCTGATCGTGCAGGGCGGCATCGGCACCCTACCGGGGCTGCCGCTGGCGCTGCCCGGCGTCGTCCATAGCTTTTGCGCGGCGATCATCATCGTCAGTCTCGCGCTCGCCCTGACAGGCATTCTGACGCTGGCCAACGAGTTGTACCAGCGACGCCCGGAAGCGCGCAACCGGCCGATCAAAGGCTATGTCCAAGTGGCCAAGCTGCTCGTCTATGGCGCAACCGCGATCCTGGTGATCGCGGCGCTCATGGATCAGTCTCCCTTGCTGCTGCTGTCGGGGCTGGGCGCGATGGCGGCGGTGCTCATGCTGGTCTTCAAGGACACGATCCTGTCGCTGGTGGCTTCCGTCCAGATCACGTCCAACGACATGATCCGGGTGGGAGACTGGATCGAGATGCCCAAACTCGACGCCAATGGCGACGTCATCGATATCGCGCTTCATACCGTGAAAGTGCAGAACTTCGACAAGACGATCACCACCATACCCACGCACCGCCTGATCACGGACAGCTTCCGCTACTGGCGCGGTATGGCGGAGTCCGGCGGGAGACGGATCATGCGTTCGCTGATGATCGATCAGAACAGTGTGCGCTTCCTTGGCGACCAGGACCTTGCACGATTGTCGCGCTTCGCCGTGCTTCGAGGTTATCTCGATGATCGTCAGCGAGAGGTGTCAGACTGGAATCGTCATCATGCCGCCAGCGAAGTTCTTAATGCTCCCCAGCTCACCAACATCGGGACCTTTCGCGCCTATGTCCTCGCCTATCTGCGCAGCCGTTCAGACATGGCCAAGGACAAGACCATGCTAGTCCGGCAACTGGAACCCGGCGAGCATGGCTTGCCCCTGCAGATCTATGCGTTCGCATCCACGACCGTCTGGGCGAGGTACGAGGACATTCAGGCCGACATCTTCGACCATCTCATCGCGATCATGCCGGAATTCGGGCTGCGCCTATTCCAGAGGCCGACAGGTCTGGACCTTGCGGGCCTCATCACGCATGGCTCAGATGTGCCGATGATCGGGCGGCATGACGATGCAGTCCAGAAGAAAGATATAGTCCATGCCTGACTTTTCGATCAAAGCCCTTTGCGCCAGTTCACTTGCGGCTGCTGCGCTCGTTTCGGTCGCGCCCGCACATGCACAGACAGCGGCGCAGCCGGCCGGTCCGAGCTACCCGGACCTGGTGGAACTGTCCAAGCGCGCAGGCATGGTCATCAAAGCGCGGGTCCAGACGATATCGCGCCTCGATCCCGCCCAGGTCCGTAATCCGACCGCGCTGCACGATCGCTTCTACGCGCAAGCGCAAACCGAGGCCCTGATTTACGGACGCCAGGGCATCGGTCCTTCGCTGCGCTACCTTGTCGATCTGCCGCAGGACCGTCCTGAGCTTTCCGGCCGCGAAGTGCTGCTCTTCGCCTGGCGCGTGCCCGACAAGGCCAGTGACATCAAGCTCGTCGATCCAACGGCGCAAATCTTGTGGACGCCGCTCCAGGAAGCCCGCTTGCGGTCCATCTTGAGTGAATTGGTGGCGCCCGGCGCGCCGTTACCCGTCACACGGGTACGGGAACTGATGTTTGTGCCGGGCAATCTTGCTGGACAGGGGCAAACACAGATCTTCCTCGACACCAAGGGCGGGAGAGGCGTGGCTATCACGGTACGCCATCAGCCGGGCATGGCGCCGAGCTGGGGCGTGTCCTTTTCGCAGGTGGCTGCCGCAACTGAAGCGCCCCCGCGGCAAGACAGCCTGGCATGGTATAGCCTGGCCTGCTTCCTTCCCGCCTATCCGCCCGCACCCGCGAACGTATCGCGCAGCAGCGCAAAGCAGGAACAGGCGCTGAACGACTATCGCATGGTCGTCTCGTCGCTCGGCACCTGCAACCGTACGCGATGACGAAATTTATTCTACCCACAGTTTGAAGGTTATGGGGACGGGGCAAGAATGACGGGTTTTCAATCGGCGCCGGCTCCGCCTGATGGCGCCATCCATGAACGGCTGGAGCATGTCGCGCTATACCGTTTTGGTGGAGCCGTGCGATCGTTGGGCGAGTTAATCACGAGGGGGTAATGGGCGCATCGTCGGCCGAGGCTACCAGCGGCATCATCATCTCGGCTCGCCGTCGTCTCCGAGATGATGATGACCGCAGTGAGCGGAGCTCACAACACGCCGGTGAAGTAGGCGACCATGCCCAGCAGAACGATGGCGCCGGGCGAGTAATCCGGGAAGACCGTGCGCAGAAGGTCGCCAATGCCCGCGCCGATCGACAGCGACGGGCGCGTAGCTGATGGACCGTTTACGTCAGAACCGTCGAAGAAATTGGGCCGATAGGCGACTGTCCGGTCAGGAGCCGGGTTGCTAGGAAAGCTGCCGTCAGAGAGACTATGACTCCCGACCAACTCAAGTCGTTCCATCACCACTGCAAGAGAGAGCGCTCGCGCCGACACCAGTCTTGCATCGAACGCCGCGTGTAATGAACAGCAGCTTTCCAGGATGTGAAACTGCGAAGCTCATCGCTCGATGACCTGGGTATGTCCTGGTCGTCGACGAGGCTGGTCAGCTTGGGAATCGCCAGGCCATTCGGCTGCTTGAAATCAGCCGAGCAACCGGCGCACGCCTGCTTCTGCTCGGGGACACCCGGCAGACGGGGGCGATCGAACAAGGCAAGCCTTTCTGGCTGATGCAGCGCCTCGGCCTCCCCAAGGCCGAGTTAAGGGAGCCGGTCAGGCAGGAGACGGATCGGATGACGCGAGCTGTCCGATTGGCACGTTTGCAGAACTACGATGGTTCGTTCGCCTCTTTGGATCAGGTATCAACCGGGGAAAGCAGTGAGAAGCTTGCAGGCGCATTGGTCGCGGATTGGACGCGTCTGGGGCCGGAAGGCCGCGCAAAGACGAACATCCTCGTTCTGGAGAATGCGACGCGACTGATCGTCAACACCAAGGTCCGTGAAGCGCTGAAAACAGAAGGGGCTATTGCGGCTGAGGAGACGCGCCTCTCGATCCTGTCGCCTTCCGGCATGACCGACCAAGAAAAGCACTTCGCGCGCTTCTATTCTACTGGACTGGTTGTCACTTTCTCTCGAGACAACGCCGGGCTTGGTGTCGCACGTGACGCCGAATACAAAGTAATCGGGGTAGGACGAGATGCGCGCGGACGCCAGACTGTCAATCTGGTGGACGAACATGGCCGCAGGATTGAGTGGGATCCGCGATTGGGCCGCGCGTCCCAGATCAACGTATTCCGGGAAGAAAAGCGCGATCTCGCGGTCGGCGATCGTATTCAGTGGCGTTTGGTCAATCGAGACCTGGATATCAAGAACGCCGAACGTGGGACCGTCGAGCGACTAGACGGGACCAGCGCGTCCATTCGATGGGACCGAGATGGCAGAAGCCAGGAGCTCGACCTTTCGCTGCACAAGAACTGGGACCATGGCTACGGGGAAACGGTCTACTCGGCGCAATCGAAAACCTACGATCGCGTATATGTTCTCGCACCGGTGAACTCGCCCCTGGTTACGGGGCAAAATTACTACACCGCCATTACTCGCGCGAGGTTCAGCGTAAAGCTCTGGACTGAAAATCGCGAACGGCTTGCTGAGAAATTGAAACTGCGTACCGGTGAAAAGACGTCGTCTCTACAGGGCTTGGGTAGGATCGAGCGAGATAGCGTAAAGGGGCGATCCGAACTTCACAGCGAACGTTGGGACCGATTACGTGAAGAACAGCAATCGGAGCGGGAAGGACGCAGAGGCCTGCTCACAACGCAGGATCGGCAGACTGAATTGACCCAGCAAGGTGGCTTGGCTGGCCGTATCGCACAGCGAGCGCAGACCGCCGCAGGTTTTCTTGATCGCTGGCTCGTATCACTGCTCGAGCAGGGGCATCAGCATGCCGCACTCGGGAACACAGACGTAGAAACTCCACGGACAACGGCTGAGACGCAGCACGTGGCCTCGCGTGAGCGCGGGGGTGGCTATGATCGCTGATCGAAAGCCGTTTTTCTCTGTTGCGCTAGCGCTGGTGGCTCTAGCCCACATTAATACGGCTCATGCTGGTTCTGGGCCCTCGACTGAGCACGAAGCTCGGGTGGGGTATTGCATCAGGCAGGCCGCTGCGGGTCGCGCATGGCTGGAGAGAACTCTCTGGGGCCTTCGTGATCAGGAGGCCGGATGGATTGGCGCGGAAATTGCAAATACGAACAGGACGCACGACCTCGGCCCCCTGCAGGTGAACAGTTTGTGGGTCCCCAAGCTATCGGCCCTCGTGGTGTAGCGCGACAAATTGGATGATGATCGCGCGTCAATCAGGATGAGAATGTGATT
>NZ_JARVRY010000018.1:0-22699 GCF_030209485.1 Novosphingobium sp. fls2-241-R2A-195 | reverse complement strand
AACAGGCACTGATCGACGCGCCGCGACAATCACATTCTCATCCTGATTGACGCGCAATCATCATCCAGTTTGTCGCGCTACAATCAGCAACAGGAAGCAGTGCATCGGGACCGCCAGTGTCGAAGAACGCCATATGATACCTATGCTTTCGAGTTGGATCGTGGTCCGACGCCGCCGAGTTCGACGAATGCGTCGGCATATCGGCTCAGGATGCCCCAAGCCAACTGACAGGTTGCCCAAGCAGCTCACCGCACACCGTTATCATTCACCAAGATCTGCCATGGAACCGGCCAATCGCGGCAATCGCGCTTTCAAAGCAGCTGAGATGCTTTCGTGCACCCCTGCCGCAAAGTCGTCGGGCATGACCGACAATGCCTTTCCCGGGGCGCTATCCGCCGTATCCAGAAGCTCCGCGATTGCGTCGGACATCAGTTTCGCGCTGAGCCCTGCAGCCTTGCCACTCTGCACGAAATGCCGCCCCATGATCTCCGACATCCCGTAATGGCGGCTCTTTCCGGCCGACATCGCGATACGGAACTGATTTTGGGCGATCTGGCCCATGTCGAACGCGGGCTGGGCCGACAGGACGTCATATAACGGCGTCGATCGGAACCCGCCTCCCGGCTCGAGGAAAATACTGAAATTCTTTGCGTGCCCATCCGTCGCGCCCATGAGCCAGAACAGTATCTGACTCTTGAAGAAGGCGGCTTGGTCGCTTTGCGGATCATTAGTCCCCCGGAGCAGTTCCACGATATGCCGCATGCCTGGCCCACCATCGCTCTGGTATTTGCGCGTTGGTGGAATTCCGAGTGCCTGACAGCAATCTTCCTGAGGAAGGCGCAGAATGCGGCTACCATCGCGCCAGCGCCGATCAAACCGTTCAACGACGAGGACGCGCCGTTGCCCGAATGTCATTATCTCGGTCGACGCCACTTTCAGCCCGAAGGCTTCCATCAGCTTTAGACAATAGTGCTCGTTGTCGACGCTGTCCGACATGTCGATCATGCCCTCGGACGTCGGAATCTGGCCGAGCTGCGGTTTGAGAATATGCGTGGTCGGAGTGGTGCCTAGCGGTCGACACCAGCGCCCGTCCTTCAGCAGCAGCGCGGTCTTCTCCTGCGCGCCTGCCACCGATATCCGGAATTCCTGTTCACGGTCGACGCCCAGAGGAGCGCTGGCAAGGTCCGCCAGCATGGCCTCTATCTCCGCATCGCTGATGTCCTGGGCTTCAATTGCTACAGCCGTATCCAGATCCGCTCCCTCGGGAATGAACTGCATCGCGCCGACGCAGTCGCGTCCAATTGCCTCCAACAAGCTGTAATAGTCTGTACCTTGCGCCCCCATCCGCTCTGCAACACGCCTTCGGACGGCATCGCGATCCGGCAGGAGATTATCGAAGACGGCGGCGACCTCTGCGCCGCGGTATGCATCCAGGCGCAACGGCAGGGACATCGATACCGCGAACCGGTGCTCCCATTGCAGCCATTTTGCTGCATACTGAAAGGAGGTCGCACCATTGGCGGCCTTTTCAAGACGGCCGACAAGACGCCCGTTAATCAGGACATCTAGAGGAGCATGGCTTTTCTTGCGCGCCATAGCCTAGAAGACATCCTCGATCGATTTGCCAACCTTACGGCGCGGTACGATCTGCATATCCAGATCCAACGCAGCGATAATCCCTAGAAGTGTCTCGAGCTTCACTCCCTCACTTCCGTTCTCGACGGCAGAGATCGTCTTTTGATGCGTCCCTACTTTGCCAGCAAGGTCGGCCTGGCTCATGGATCGACGCCGTCGCTCCGTCTGGAGCAAAGCGCCTAGTTGGCTGGCAAGCCGTACCACTTGTTCCATGAGAGCTGCTCCGTCTATAACCTACGAGGTATATTCGTAATATATACCCCACAAGGTATTTTCAAGAGATATACCCTATAGGGATTAAATCCGAGATATAACCCTTAAGTTATAATTTCTGCCAAATCTCAGTCATGTCAGGCCGCATCGGGGCGCTTCCGCGTTGCAAAGTTCGGCTTGAGAACCTTGGCTCCATCGCGAAGGCGCTCTAGTTCATCCGACCAGAACTGCATCAAGGCGACCCGCTCGCTCCAGTATTCGCCGCGCGTGTAGGCACGGCGCACCCCATTGTTTTCCATGTGGGCCAGCTGACGCTCGATCGCATCGGGATTGAACTGCCCGGTATCATTGAGAAGGGTCGCGGCCATCGCCCGGAAGCCATGCGCCGTCATTTCCTCCTGGCCAAAGCCAAGGGCCCTGAGTGCCGCATTGACGGTGTTTTCAGACATCGGACGCTGACCGGTCCGAAACGAAGGAAAGCAATAGCGGCCATGGCCTGTCAGGGCCCACAGTTCCTCGAACAGCCCTGCTACCTGGGCCGAAAGAGGCACGCGATGCGGCCGACGCATCTTCATCTTCTCGGCGGGAATGTTTCCAGACGCTGCGATCGAAGTCGAACTCCGCCCACTCGGCCTGCCGAAGTTCACCGGGACGCACGAAGAGGCTGATAGGCTTCCGCCAGCGTCAGGCCATTGGATGGAACAGAGGCCGGGCATTCCGCCGACACCCGCACTTTCTCTACGATGGGCTGAGCTACGGTCGGCAATCGCGAAATCGCGTCATCCGCAGTCGCGCCGATTCCTGCTCGAATACGGTCAAACTCAGCCTCAATCCCAGCCATGACGATGGGCATTCTCCGCAGTGCCGTCTGGAGGCTGTCCGTCTTCAACGAACGCCAAAGTTCCACCCGGCTGAGAGGCTCTTGAAGATCGCATGGCACGTGACGGCGGACATAGAACCGCCCGCTACGAAGGCGCATACCTTTTGGCAGCAAACCGGGACTGAAACCGTAACAGCCGCGCGGACCCTTTCCCGCAGATTTCCGGGACTTTCGCTGCGGACTATCGACACCAAACCGTAGCAGTTTATCGTAGCGAAACGAACTTGGGGGACCATCTTTCGATGATCCCCCAACGTTCTCAAGCACTTGAGAAGTGCTGGTGCCCAGAAGAGGACTCGAACCTCCACGCCCTTGCGAGCGCCAGCACCTGAAGCTGGTGCGTCTACCAATTCCGCCATCTGGGCACTTTAGCGAGGGGGCGAAGCGCCGTCCCCGCTGGGTAGGAGGGCGCCTCTAAGGGGCAGCCGAAGTCTTGTCAACACCATCCGACGCAACATTTTTCATTTCGTGCATTTCGTTGTCCGGTTGCCCCGTTCACAGGCTTGTGGCAGGGGCTAGGACGCCCGTGCGGCAGCGCGGGACACGTCGAGCGCAGCGCGACCTGAAGGACCGATCCAGACCATGACTACCGACACCCTCTCCGGCAAGATCGTCACCATCCTGGGCGGTAGCGGCTTCGTCGGCCGCCATCTCGCGCAGGAATTGCTTGCACGCGGTGCCCGCCTGCGCATCGCCAGCCGCCATCCCAAGAAAGCCTACGCTATCAAGCCCCTGGGCAATCTGGGTCAAGTCCAGTTCGCGGGTGTCGACGTCACCAAGGCCGAAACGCTCGCCCCCGTGTTGGCCGGGTCGGACGCCGTGATAAACCTCATCGGCGCGTTTGCAGGCAATCTCGATGCTCTACAGGGCAATGGTGCAGGCGAAATCGCGGCGGCGGCCAAGGCTGCGGGCGCCACCGCCTTCGTACACGTCTCGGCGATCGGTGCCGATGCAGGTTCGGCGGTCGCCTACGCCCGCACAAAGGCCGAAGGCGAAACCGCCGTGCTGGCCGCCTTCCCTAGCGCCACCATCGTGCGTCCCTCGCTGATGTTCGGCTCGGACGACAACTTTGTGAACATGTTCGGCGAGTTGATCTCGCGCCTGCCCGCGTTGCCGGTCTTCGCGCCGCAGGCAAGGCTGCAGCCGGTGTTCGTCGACGACGTGGCCGTGGCCATCGCCAATGCGCTTGGCAACGTCGCCGCACAGGGCAAGACCTTCGAACTCGCCGGACCGGAAATCATCACCATGCTCGATCTCAACCAGCGTATTGCCAAGGCACAGGGCCGCTCGCGGACTTTCGTCGAACTGCCGGATGCGGTTTCCGGCCTCATCGCCGCGACGACCGGCTGGCTGCCCGGCGCTCCGATCTCCAGCGACCAGCTCAAGCTGCTGCAAGCCGGCAGCGTGGCGAGCGATTCGGCTGCGGGCCTCGCAGAGCTTGGCGTGACGCCGCGCCCGCTCGGCCTGTTCCTCGACCGCTGGATGGTGCGCTTCCGCAAGCACGGTCGCTTCGGCACCAAGACTGCCAGCGCCTGAACGTCACGGACCTGAACCGGTCCGACTGGAAACGAAATCCCGTCCCCGCCTGCCGGAACCGTCCGGCGGGCGGGGGTTTGTTTCTCCACGTCCGGGGCACAGCCCCACAGCGAGAGGAGCACGCCCCATGACCACCCCAGACATTGCCTGGACGACGCAGCAGGGAACCATCCGCAAGGGAATGAAGGTGATCGCCGCCGACGGCAGCTTCGTCGGTACCGTTGCCGCGCTGGAAGGCGAGGAACTTATGCTGGAAGGCGGTTCGCACGAGTTCGTCGCGATCACCCAGGTCGATGGTGTGAGTGCCGATGCAGTGCTTCTTTCCGACCGTGGTGACGCGACGTTCGGGCTGGGCGCCACACCCTGAACCCACGAACTGACGAGCCGTTTACAGCCCGAGACGAACGCCGGAACGTCCTTCGAGGGTTCGCCGTTTCATCATCACAAGCCCCGAGATGATGGAGAGATACAATGTTCGAGAAGCTGCGCGTGCGTGAGCACATGGAAGTAACGACCAGCACAGGACAGCACGTCGGCACGGTAGACGAGGTAAAGGACGACCAGATCAAGCTGACCCGCTCGGACAGTTCCGACGGAGCCCATCACTACATCGCGTTCGAAAACGTCGAAAAGATCGAAGATAACCGCGTGTACCTGAAGCAGGGTACGCCGATCCCGATGGGCGTCGGCGCCAACTGATCCAGAACCACCGAGCTGGCAGCGCGTCCCCCCTCGCGCGCTGCCTTGCGTAACCCCGGTCCTCTCAGGGAAGGCCGGGGTTTTCATGGGGGCCGGGACTCATCAGCGCATCCCCCCGGCGATGCCTTGCACGTTATGATACATAGTGAATAGCATCTCTTCCCAACTTCTGCCCCCGTTGATACTCGACACACCAAGAACAGACCGCACGAGGGGGAAAAGGCGTGATCTCTGGCTTAGGCAAGATCGCTATCCGGTTGTCACTCGCCGCGCTGGCGCCGATCGCGCTGTCATCGTGCCATCGCCCCGCCCAGCCGATCGAGGAACAAACCGTCGTCGATCCGGACGAATGGCCGAGCTGGGGGCGGACCGGCACCGAGACCCATTACTCGCCGCTCGACGAGATCGACACCGGTAACGTCTCCAGGCTGAAGCTCGCGTGGTACTTCGATCTGGAACCGGGCTACACGCCCACCACCCCGCTGATGGCCGAAGGCAAAGTCTTCATCACCACTGGCCACTCACACATCCGCGCGCTCGACGCGGCGACAGGCGGGCGGTTGTGGGAATACGATGCCGGCACCCGAGAACGGGCGAAGACAGCGCTGCAGATGTCATGGGGCAGCAAGGGCATCGCTTATGACGCAGGACATGTCTTCCTCGTCACCACGGATGGCTACGTAGTCTCTCTGGACGCCCGGACCGGCAAGGAAGCCTGGAAGACCCTGGACTTTCCGGACAATGCGCCGCGCAACGCGAACGGTCCACCTCGCGTCTTCGGAGGCAAAGTCATCACCGGCTTCGGTGGCGGCGACATCAGCCCGGCTCGGGGGTTCGTCAGCGCCTACGACGCCAGGACCGGCAAGCTGGCCTGGCGCTTCTACACCACGCCCGGCGACGAGGTAACGCCGGTAAACCGCAAGGCTGAAGAGGTCATGCGCAAGACGTGGCCAAGCGGCTGGAAGAACCCCGACGGCACCCGGCGTGGCGGCGGCGGTACGGCGTGGAATGCCTTCGCCTATGATGCCGAGCTGCGCCTCGTATACCTCGGCGTCGGCAACGGTTTTCCCTACAACCAAAAGCTGCGCAGCCCAGGCGGCGGCGACAACCTGTTCCTCGCCTCGGTAGTGGCGGTGAACGTCGATACCGGGGAATACAAATGGCACTACCAGTTGTGTCCCGGTGAGCAGTGGGACTGCACCGCCACCTCCGACATGACGCTGGCGACGCTCACGATCGATGGTAAGAACCGCAAGGTGCTGATGCAGGCACCCAAGAACGGGTTCTTCTATGTCCTCGACCGAGCGACGGGACAGTTCATCTCGGCTCAGAAGATCGCCAAGGTGACCTGGGCCGAGCGCATCGATCCGACGACCGGCCGCCCGGTCGAAAACCCTGGCATTCGCTACAATGGCAAGCCCGGCCTGTTCGAGATGTGGCCGGGTCCGACCGGCGCGCATTCCTGGCAGCCGCAGGCCTACAGCCCGCAGACCGGGCTGGTCTATGTGCCCGTGATGGACCTGCCCGCGCTCATCGGCGATGGCCAGAGGGGCGGCGGCGAGGTTGCGGCAGGCATGGGCGTCACGCTCATCCCCGAAGTCGAGTTGCCCGGCGGCCACAGGAGTTACCTCAAGGCATGGAACCCGGTCACCCAGACCGAGGCCTGGCGCGTCGACCTTCCCGGCACCTGGCCCGGCGGTGTCATGGCGTCGGGCGGCGGGATCGTCTGGCAAGGTCAGATCGACGGCAAGTTCGTCGCGCGGGATGCCGGCACCGGCAAGGAACTTTGGGCTTTCAAGACCGAGAGCCCGATCGTCGGCGCTCCGATCTCCTACCGCGTGAACGGGCGACAGTACGTCACCGTGCTCACCGGGGCCGGCGGACAGGGAGCGGGCATGCAGACGCTGGGCAATGCCGCCTACCGCACCGATTACCGCCTGCCGCGCCGTGTGCTGACTTTCGCGCTCGACGGCAAGGACACTATCCCGCCGTTCGCGATGCCCGCTCTGGAACCGATCTCGGACCCCGGCTTCAAGCCCGACCTCGCCCGGGCGCAAGCCGGCGCGATGCTGTTCGGCACACGCTCCTGCATCGTGTGTCATGGCTGGAACGCGGTGGCCGGCGGCGCGGCACCGGACCTGCGCTATTCCCCGGCGATCACCGACGCAGCGACCTTCCGCACAATCGTCAAGGAGGGTGGGCTCAAGCTGAACGGCATGCCGCCCTTCCCGCAGTTCACCGATGCCGAGCTAGAAACCTTGCGCTTCTACCTCCGTGCCCGCGCCCAGGCAGCACCGGCCGAGCAAAAGGCGCTGCTCGACAAGGCAAAGGCCGCCAAGGCCAGCAATGCCAGGCCGCAGGACTTCGCGGGCCACTGGAACATTACCATCCAGTCCCCCGTCGGCCCCCAGAAGGCGGTCATGGACCTGACCGTCAAAGGCCATGTGGTGACCGGAAAAATCTCTGCGGAACAAGGCGCTGTGGAAGTCGCCGGGGGTATAAGGGACGGCCGCGCGAAGTTCGAGGGACGCGCCTCCATGCCTATGCCGATCACCGTGAAATACGACGTCACGGTGCGCGATGGAAAGCTGGTCGGCGAAAATTCCAACGGTCCTTTTGGAACTTTTCCTGTCTCGGGCGTTCGCTGAACTACGGATTTCCGCTCATCGGAGCGGAAGCACGACCGGCCAGAATCGCATTGTCGAACCCCGACCGCTGGGCTTGGACGATTCCGGTCTGTTGACCGTTAGGAGAAGAACAATGTCGCCCACCTTCAAGAAAATCGCTCCGGCCGTGGTCATTCTGGCCGGTTCCATGGGCCTCGGCGGCTGCGCCACCAAGGGTTTCGTGCGTGAGCAGGTCGCCGCCGTGAACCAGCGCGTCGATGCCCTCGACAGCCGTTTGCAGCAGACCGATGCGACCGCACAGGCCGCCCGTTCCGAAGCCCAAGCCGCATCCGGCCAGGCCCAGCAGAACAGCCAGCGCATCGACCAGCTCGGCGGCCGTGTCGACAGCGTCGAACAGCGAATGGCCGAAGCCCAGCGCAAGCGCGCCCGCAACTGATCCTTACGGCTACTCCGATAGTCCCGGCTTGATTCGAGTACTTTGACAGCGATGAACACGGTTTCCAGGGCGCTCGCCGGACTTCTGATGATCGGTGTGGCGTTGACAGGCTCCCCGCCTACATGGGCGGCGAAAAACGCCCGGTCGGCAGGACCGAAGACATCGCAACCGCAAAGAATCGCGCCGGACAGCACGGCGATCCAGTCGCCAGACGCAACCCGCGTCGCCGACTGGATCGCCGCGTCGGGGGATAACAATGACCTGCCCTACGCCATCATCGACAAGAAGGCCGCAGCGCTGCTGTTGTTCGATGCAAAGGGCGAAAAACTGGGTCAGGTGCCGGTCCTCTTAGGCATAGCGCCGGGGGATGATGCGAGCCCGGGCATCGGCAGCAAGAATCTCTCCGAGATCGGCCCTGCCGAAAAGACCACGCCTGCCGGGCGCTTCCTTGCAAAGTTCGGCGTGGCTGCAGGCAACACCAGGGTGCTGTGGGTGGACTATGCGACCTCCGTGGCGCTGCACCCCATTCCTCGCCCGGGCAAGCCGAAGGAAAGGCGTCGAGAACGGATGCTTTCTCCTACCAGCGAAGACAACCGCATCACGTTCGGATGCATAAACGTGCCAATCGCGTTCTATACCAAGACCATCAGCCCGCTATTCCGGAAGAGGGGCGGCTACGTCTACGTAACTCCGGACATGAAGCCGCTTGAAGAGGTATTCCCGCGCATTCGCATGCAGTCTTTCGCGAATACCGGCAATTGACGCCTTGCCACGAGCATATCATCCGGTTGTTGAATTGAGGCGCAAACACTCTTCAGAAACATTGTAGAAATAATTCTTCCCTTTCCGTCGATCGTGTGCTAAAGACATTCTGGTCCCATTATTATGAATACTTATACCGTCTTCGGTGTGCTTGATTAGCATGCTCGAAGCCGGAGTACTTGTATGCAAGCATCGCCTGGTGCCGCCCGAGAAGGCGGGACATCCCCCCAGCGCTTGACAGTCCCACCGCGAGCGCCACGTATTTCGTTTCGGCCTGCCGCTTCCATCGTCAGCAAGCTCTTGCGGCGCCCTGTTGCCGAACTGATTTCGGCCGCAAGCGATTCCTGGCAGATCGCACCCGGGACCGAGGTCCGCGTGCGGCCGGCGATATGCCTGCCGGGCCAGCTCGACCGCATCCGTGGCTCTGAATTCGGGACCTTGGACGAAGTCGTCCGGGACTTCAGGGGAGACTTCGCATCGATGCAGGGGGCGACGATGGGCTATCGCCTCAAGGACGTGCTTCTCGCCGATGGCGCACTCTATGCAGGGGGCGCGATGCGACACTTGCGCGCCCGCGCGATCTGGAAGCCTGCCGCGACACCTGCATGCGAGTTCGACACCGCCTCGATCTACGAAAGCTGGATCGGCAACAGGTGGTTCGGGCTCTGGCTGGCGAACGACTGCCCAACCTACAGACTGGCGCAAGAAACCGGGCATCCGTTCACGACCGGCATGCCGACAGGCCACAAGAAGGATTACGAGGATCGGCTGGGTATGGCGCCAGAGCGCGGGTTCAGCGCGTGGTTCCGGGAACTCCACGTCTTCGATGATGCCGCCAACAACCGACACAAGCGACAACGGGCGGATGCCATTCGGGATCGTCTGGCCCGTGATGCGATGCCGCCGCATCCGGGCGTGTTCCTCCTGAGGGGCAGCACAGGCGATCCTCGGGTGTTGCGCAACGAATGGGCGATCGCCGAGCGGCTCGGGCGGGCACGCGGCTTCCAAATTCTCGACCCCAGCCACGCCAGTGTCGATGAGATCGCTCACGTCTGCGCGAACGCCGGCGTCGTCGCAGGAGTCGAGGGCAGCCATCTCAATCACGGCTTCGCGGTGATGCCGCCGAATGCCTGCGCGCTGGCCATCTTCCCGCCGACGCGCGCGGTTTCCGTGATGAAGATGCTGACGGACAGACAGGAGCAAGACTTCGCGGTCGTCATCGGCGAAGGGAATGACGAGATCTTTGCCGCCGACATCGACGATATTGAAAGGACGCTCGATCTCGTGAAGTCCTGATCTCACCGCCGTCCAAACGAAAACGGCCTCCCGGTTACCCGGAAGGCCGCTCTCGGTGAAACTTCAGCGCCTTATTGGCAGGCGAGACATTCATCGTAGTCGGTCGAGCCGCCGCTGGCCGCCAGTTCGAACTTGGGCAGTTCGCTGGTGTTGTCGGCTTCCACGCCGCCCGCGAAACCGGCACGCTGCACCGACTTGGAGCGCAGGTAGTAGAGCGACTTGATGCCCTTTTCCCACGCCTGGAAGTGGAGCATCATCAGGTCCCACTTGTCGACGTCGGCCGGGATGAACAGGTTCAGCGACTGCGCCTGGTCGATGTAAGGCGTACGATCAGCCGCGAATTCTAGCAGCCAGCGCTGGTCGATCTCGAAGCTGGTCTTGTAGACCGCCTTTTCCTCGGCCGAGAGGAAGTCGAGATGCTGGACCGAGCCGTTCTGCTCGAGGATCGAATTCCACACGTTGTTGGAATCCTTGGACTTCGAGGCCAGCAGCTTCTGCAGGTAGGGGTTCTTCACCACGAAGCTGCCCGAGAGCGTCTTGTGGGTGTAGATGTTCGCCGGGATCGGCTCAATGCAGGCCGAGGTGCCGCCGCAGATGATCGAGATCGACGCGGTCGGCGCGATCGCCATCTTGCAGCTGAAACGCTCCATCACGCCCTGGTCGGCGGCGTCGAGGCACGGTCCGCGCTCCTTGGCGAGCATCATCGAGGCTTCGTTGGCCTTGGCGTTGATGTGCTGGAACATCTGCAGGTTCAGCGCCTTGGCCATCGCGCTTTCGAAGCCGATGCCCTTCTTCTGCAGGTACGAGTGGAAGCCCATCACGCCCATGCCGACCGAACGCTCGCGCTCCGCCGAGTAGCGGGCGCGGGCCATTTCGTCCGGCGCGCGGTCGATGTAGTCCTGCAGGACGTTGTCGAGGAAGCGCAGCACGTCCTCGATGAAGCGCTTGTCACCCTTCCACTCTTCCCAGGTCTCGATGTTGAGCGAGGAGAGGCAGCACACCGCCGTACGGTCGTTACCAAGGTGGTCGCGGCCAGTGGGGAGGGTGATTTCCGAGCACAGGTTCGAGGTCGAGACCTTGAGGCCGAGATCGCGGTGATGCTTGGGCATCATGCGGTTCACGGTGTCGGAGAAGACGAGGTAGGGCTCGCCGGTGGCGAGGCGCACTTCGACCAGCTTCTGGAACAGCGAGCGGGCATGGACCTTGCCGCGCACCGAGCCGTCCTTGGGGCTGCGCAGGGCGAAGTCGGTGCCGTCGCGCACGGCTTCCATGAACTCGTCGGTCAGCAGCACGCCGTGGTGCAGGTTGAGCGCCTTGCGGTTGAAGTCGCCGGAGGTCTTGCGGATCTCCAGGAACTCCTCGATCTCGGGGTGCGAGACATCGAGGTAGCAGGCGGCCGAGCCGCGGCGCAGCGAGCCCTGCGAAATCGCGAGGGTCAGCGAATCCATTACGCGCACGAAGGGGATGATGCCGCTGGTCTTGCCGTTGAGGCCCACCGGCTCGCCGATGCCGCGCACGTTGCCCCAGTAAGTGCCGATGCCGCCGCCGCGCGAGGCGAGCCAGACGTTCTCGTTCCAAGTGGCGACGATGCCTTCGAGGCTGTCCTCGACCGAGTTGAGGTAGCACGAGATCGGCAACCCGCGCCCGGTGCCGCCGTTCGACAGCACGGGGGTGGCGGGCATGAACCACAGGCGCGAGATGTAGTCGTAGAGACGCTGCGCGTGCTCCTGGTCGTCCGCATAGGCATCGGCCACGCGGGCGAAGAGGTCCTGATACTTCTCGCCGGGAAGCAGGTAGCGGTCGTCGAGCGTTTCCTTGCCGAAGTCGGTCAGGAGCGCATCACGCGACGCATCGGTGACGATAGTGAAGCGGCGATCGTGGATCGTCTTGGAATCGACGACCTTCTTCTTCGTCTTCGGCGCCTCGACCACCAAATCGGCGGTCGAGGTATCGGTCTTGTCCATAGCCACGGCCGAGGCTTCCTTTTTCATCGCCGCTTCGGAGACATGCCCGGCAAGGAGCGACTCCATATCGACTTGCGCGGGATCCGCGTAGCTCACATCCGAATCAGACACGTGTCCGTCGCTTCCATTCCTGAAGTCCACTGGTGCGCCCCCAATGTATCGTCAAAACCTGTCATCGAACCGCCACGAGGGCGATCCAAACTGCTTTCGGCGGCCGAGCAGGCCGGCACCGAGTCGAAGGGCGCTCAAGAACGTCCCATCTATCAGAACCAGCACAAAAAGAGAACGACATTCCCTGCCAGACCACCGGCGCGCCGGTTCGAGAAGTCTGGTCCCAAGTTTCCTGACGGGCTCCGCACGGACCTTTCGGCTTATGCGCTTTATCCCTAGGTATTGAGGCCCCTCGATCGGTGCGACACAACCTATAGTGCCCTTTCCAGCGAGAGGTTCAAGAGGGGGCCGGAATATGGCGTCGGCCCATGCATTCGTCACCGGGCCGTCACCTGACTGCCGCGACGCGCCGAATTTCCGTTGTCTTGCAGAAGCGCAACCCTTTGAATCGGCCCTCGCCTCCTAAATTTTTCCACATAAATCACCGGTGAGACGAATCGGGCGTGCGACGAACGGAGACGGTCAAGACCCAACGCAGCGACGTTCCCCAGCAATCCCATCGGCTTTCGTCGAGATGCGTGCGTCGCTTAACGAGGACCTGCAACCACCAGCCGGCTCGCCGCTTATCAGCGTGAATGCGACGGCGCTGCGGCGCGTAGGGGAGTTATTCTACAAATGCTGAACATCATCGGTGCCATCATCAGCGGCCTCGTCATCGGCGCGCTGGCCCGGTTCTTCTATCCGGGCGCAGTGCCCATGGGCTGGATCGCAACGATCCTGCTGGGCGTCGGCGGCTCGCTGCTGGCGGGGCTGGTGACCAGCCGCGGGCGCGGCGATTTCAGCCGCGCCGGATGCCTGGCCTCGGTGATCGGCGCTATCGTGCTGATCTTCCTCGGGCGGGTGTTGCATATCGGGTGACCCCTCGATCCCGTCATTGCGAGCGAAGCGAAGCAACCCAGGGCAGTTTTGCTCTGCCCTGGGTTGCTTCGCTTCGCTCGCAATGACGCGGTGGCTCAGGGCACCAGCACCGTGTCCAGTGGCTGCGCATCCGCCGCCGGATAATCCAGCGTATAATGCAGCCCCCGACTCTCGTGCCGTTTCAACGCGGATTCGACGATCAGTTCCGCACTCTGCAGCAGGTTGCGCAGTTCGATCAGGTCGGTCGAGACGCGGAAGTGGCGGTAGTATTCCTCGGTCTCGCCATTGAGCATCTGGATGCGGTGCATGGCGCGCTCCAGCCGCTTGGTGGTGCGCACGATGCCGACATAGTTCCACATGAACCGGCGAATCTCGGTCCAGTTCTGCTTGATGACCACTTCTTCGTCGGAATCGGTCACGCGGCTTTCGTCCCAGGCGCGCACTTGCGGCGGCGCCTCGAAGCTGTCCCACTTCGCGAGAATATCCGCCGCCGCCGCCTCGCCGAAGACGAAGCATTCGAGCAAGGAGTTCGACGCCAGACGGTTCGCCCCGTGCAGCCCGCTCTCGGTGCACTCACCGGCGGCATAGAGGCCCGGCAGGTCGGTGCGGCCGTCGAGGTCCACGAGGATGCCGCCGCAGGTATAGTGCTGCGCGGGCACGACGGGGATCGGCTCCTTCGTCATGTCGATGCCGAGGCCCATCAGCTTCTCGTAGATGTTCGGGAAGTGCGCCTTCACGAAGTCTTCGGGCTGGTGGCTGATGTCGAGGTGGACGTAATCTAGGCCGAAGCGCTTGATTTCGGAGTCGATGGCGCGCGCCACGACGTCACGCGGGGCCAGTTCCAGCCGCTCGGGATCGTAGAAGGTCATGAAGCGCTTGCCGGTGCGCGGGTTGATCAGGTGCCCGCCCTCGCCGCGCACGGCCTCGGTGATGAGGAAGTTCTTGACGTCCAGATTGTAGAGGCAGGTCGGGTGGAACTGCATCATCTCCATGTTGGAGACGCGCGCGCCCGCACGCCAGGCCATGGCGATACCGTCGCCGGTGGCGCCGCGCGGGGCGGTGCTGAACTGGTAGACGCGGCCCGCGCCGCCCGTCGCCAGCACGGTGGCGCGGGCGGTGAAGGCCTCGACCCGGCCGCTCTCCTCGTTCAGCGCATAGACACCCCAGACGCGGCCCGAGCCCGAATAGCGCAGCTCATGCCGCCCGGTAATCAGGTCGATGCACGAATAGCCGGGAAGCAGGGTGATGTTGGGGTGCGCCTCGGCGGCCTGCAGCAGCGCCTGCTGCACCGCCCAGCCGGTGGCGTCGGCAACGTGGACGATGCGGCGATGCGAATGGCCGCCCTCACGCGTGAGGTGGAGCGCCTCTCCGTCCATGTTGAACGGCACGCCCAGTTCGACCAGCCGCTCGATCGCATGGGGTGCCCGCTCGATGACGAACTCCACCGTCTCGCGCCGGTTGAGGCCAGCCCCTGCGACCATGGTGTCGCGGACATGCTCCTCGAAAGTATCGCCGGCATCAAGCACGGCGGCGATGCCGCCCTGCGCCCAGGCCGTCGAACCGCCGGTCAACGTGCCTTTGGCCAATACCGCGACCCTGACCTTGTCGGCTACCGCAAGCGCAGCCGTAAGCCCGGCCGCACCGGAACCGATCACAAGGACGTCGAATGCGCCGGCGGCGCTGGATGGCGTTTCCATGACGCCGCTCCTAGCGCCCGTTGCACATGGATCGCAATAGTTTGCGCGCGCCGCCACTTGCATGTTGCGGTGCGGTATCGTTCTTATATAAGATAGACCAAGTCATTACAAACACGGTTAACTTACGGCGATTTTGCTTCTTGCCAAGCACGTTGATTAGTCTAGTCAGCTTTCGCTTCTCATTGAGGAACCTATCTCGTGGCGATCTCGATTCCGCTTTGCTTTGCCAATAGGCATGAACCGGTGCGCAACGATGTGAAATGGGATGGCCTCAATTATACCGGCACCTGTAAAAATTGCGGAAAGACTATTCGCCGACAGAAGCACAAGGTCTGGAAACTTGACGACAGCGAAGCAGCCGACAAGTAAGTAAGAATCCTTAGCTTTACAAAATGCCCCTCATCCTCCTGAATATTATTAAGGAAAAAAGGGGATACAGGCCTTTGCTTGGCCCCGGCCGCCTCAATGTAAAATTTTGTTAATCGCGCACGTAAAGGCGCCCCCGGGCGAGGCCCGGGAAATATGAGACAGCTGCATCATATTTGAAAACGGCGACGAGTCGTTTCGCTCGTGCGCCGAGTCGCCGGTTATACTCAGGCTGCCGAACGCACCGCGCTGGTCAGGCTGACGAACACGTCTTCGAGGTCCGCTTCGCGAGTCGTCACGTCGACGATCGCGAAACCCTGCGCCTGCAGGGCCGACATGATCTCGCCCGCATTGGCGCGATCCTTGTCGTACGTGATCTCCAGAACCCGCTCGCCGGTCTTCACGCACTTGATGAAGCCGGGGTGGCTGGGCAGTTCGGTAACGTCGCGGTCCAGCGTCAGGACGATGATCTTCTCGCGCGCCATGCCGACCAGTTCGCGGGTCGGCTTGTTGGTGATCAGTTCGCCGTGGTTGATGATCGCGATGCGGTCGCACAGTTCCTCGGCTTCCTCGAGGTAGTGCGTGGTCAGCACGATCGTCGCGCCTTCCTTGTTGAGTTCGCCCACCAGTTCCCAGAGCTGGCGGCGCAGCTCGACATCGACGCCCGCCGTCGGCTCGTCGAGCACCAGCACGGGCGGGCGGTGCACCAGCGCCTTGGCGATCAGCAGGCGGCGTTTCATGCCGCCCGACAGCGTGCGGGCATAGGCATCGCGCTTGTCAGCAAGGTGGACCGCGCGCAGCAGGTCTTCCGAGCGGCGCAGCGCCTTGGTGATGCCGTAGAGCCCGGCCTGGATTTCCAGCACCTCGAACGGCGTGAAGAACGGGTCGAAGACGATCTCCTGCGGGACGATGCCGATCGCGCGCTTGGCGTTGCGCTGGTCGCGGTCGATGTCGAAGCCCCAGATGTCCACCGAGCCGGAAGTCTTCATGACCATGCCCGCCAGGATGTTGATCAGCGTCGACTTGCCCGCGCCGTTGGGGCCGAGCAGGCCGAAGATGCCGCCTTCCGGCACATCGAACGAGACGCCCTTGAGCGCCAGCTTGCCTTCGCCGCCTCCGGCCGGGGCATAGCGCTTGACGAGATCACGGATGGCGATTGCAGGGGTCGAGGTGCTCATGGCCGTGCATGTGGGCCATGATCGCCACGGCGTAAAGACCGCAGGTGCCGCGTTGACGCTCTCGCGGCAGATGATATGATCCACACTATATCACTAAGCGTCGCCAATCGAGCGGCCGATATTGGAGAGCGCCCATGGCAACCGCAACGACGATCACCACGCCCCCCATCGAGAAGGATTACTTCACCGACCATTCGGTGCTGCTCGACCCTTACGACTATTTCGAGACGATCCGCGCCCACGGCCCGGTCCATCAGATGCAGAGCCGTGACGTGATCGTGGTGACCGGCTTTTCCGAGGCGCTCGAAGTGCTGCTGAACAAGCGCGACTTCTCGTCCTGGCTGAACCCCGATCCGCTGGCGCCGCTGCCCTTCGCGGTGGAGGGCGACGACATCTCCGCCCTGCTGGGGGCCTCGCCGAACGGGCAGATGGAACTGATGGTCTCCTACGACGGCGACAAGCATCTTGCCGCCCGTTCGCTGCTCAACCCTCTGTTCGTGCCCTCGCGCCTCAAGGCCAACGAAGCGTTCATGCGCGCCTATGCCGACGACATGGTTCGCGAGGCCGTCGCGGCGGGCGGGTGCGAACTGGTGGGCTCCATCGCCACCCCCTTCGTCACCATGGTCATCGCCGATCTGCTCGGCGTTCCGGCAGAGGATCGCGAGGCCTTCCGCAAGATCATCGACGATGCTCCCCCGCCCGGCAACATGGACACGCCCGACGCGCAGAGCATCCATCCGCTGATGGTCATGGCCGGCTACTTCGTGCGCTACATCGCCGAGCGCCGCGCCCGGCCGCAGGACGACGTCATGACTGAGATGGCGCTGGCCACGTATCCGGACGGCTCGACGCCCGACGCGATGGAGGTGGTGAAGTCGGCGATGTTCCTTTTCGCCGCCGGGCAGGACACCAGCGCCAAGCTGATCGGCAATGCCTTGCGCCGCCTGTGCGAGGATCAGGCGATGCAGCAGGCCCTGCGCGAGGACCGTACGCTGATCGGCCCGTTCCTGGAGGAAGTTCTGCGCGTCGAAGGCTCGACCAAGGCCACCTTCCGCATCGCCGCGCGGGCGACAAAGATCGGCGACATGGACATTCCCGCCGGCAAGCGCGTGGTCGTCTCGCTATCCGCCGCCAACCGCGACCCGCGCCGCTGGGACGAGCCGGGCGAATTCCGCATCGGACGTCCGCGCATCAAGGAGCATCTGGCGTTCGGACGCGGCGCGCATACGTGCGCCGGGGCACCGCTGGCACGGGCGGAAGTGGCGGTCCTGCTCGACCGTCTGCTGGAGCATACCAATACCATCACGCTCGACGAGGCGCATCACGGCCCCGCGACCGCACGCCGGATCGACTACGAGCCGAGCTACATCATCCGGGGACTCGCGAACCTTCACTTGCGGTTCGAGAGTAAAAGCTGATCTGATATTGCAAATAACCGTCATTGCGAGCGAAGCGAAGTAATGACGGAAGATGACTCAATCCGATCGCTTTATGCTCCAAGGTTACGACGCATCATGCTGTCGGTCGAACGCCGTCCGGCTGGCCTCTATCGCCGGACGCGCATCGATCGCCCAGGCGCCCAGCGCCTGCACCGGCCCTGCGAGCGAACGGCCGAGGTCGCTCAGTGCATATTCGACCCGCACCGGCACGCCGACGTGGACGGTACGTTCGACCAGCCCGTCCCGCTCCAGCGCGCGCAGGTTGCGCGAGAGCATCTGCTGCGACACGCCCCGGATCGCGCGCTTCAATTCATTGAAATGGAGCGGCGCCTCGAGCAGCGTCATCACCACCAGCATCGACCACTTGTCCCCGACCCGGGCGAGAATGTCGCCGACGAGGCGGCAGTCCTTGCCGTTGGGGTCGTGGACGATCGCTTCCTGCGGAGCGGCGGCAGGCCGGTCAGCTTCGTCGAACGTAGTCAGCTTCATGGTACCAGGTCCCGAAAATATGCGCTCTTGGCGCGATCATTCCAGCAACATAGCTAGACTTGGTCACATTTCCAGACTGAGGCACCCTCCCATGAAGCTTCTCCACCTCGATTCCAGCATTCTTGGCGACAATTCGGCCAGCCGCGCCATTTCCGCCGCCATCGTATCCTCGCTGACCACGGCCGATCCCTCGCTCGAAGTCACCTACCGCGACCTCGCCGCCGAGCCGCTGGCGCACCTGACCCTCGACGTCCTCGGCAACCCCGAGGGTACGCCCGAACTGGCGCAGTTCCTTGACGCCGACGTGGTGGTGATCGGCGCGGGCTTCTACAACTTCTCGATCCCCAGCCAGCTCAAGGCCTGGATCGACCGCATCGCCATCGCCGGCAAGACCTTCCGCTATACCGCCGAAGGCCCCGTCGGCCTCGCCGGCGACAAGAAGGTCTACGTCGCGCTCGCCCGCGGCGGCTACTACGGCGAGGGCCAGCCCGCCGCCGCCTTCGAGCACGGCGAGAGCTACCTGCGCGCGGTGCTCGGCTTCATCGGCGTGACAGAGCCGACTTTCGTGCTGGCCGAAGGCATCGCCATCGACGCCGACACCCGCGCGAAGTCGGTCGCTGCCGCGATCGAGGAAGCGGGTTCGCTGGTGGTCGCGGCCTGAGCTGCACGCGATTCGACCATTCCCATTTACCCTCGTCATTCCCGCGCAGGCGGGAACCCATCTCCCGACCGTGCCTGTTGCATCGGCATCAGATGGGTCCCCGCCTTCGCGGGGATGACGGGTTTTTGGTATCGACGTTGCGACTGTTGCCATTCCATCTGGAAATCGCCGCAAACCCTTGGTAATCCGGCGGCACCATGACCAACGCGCCCGAAACCGTATTCACCGATTCCCACCGCGTCTCCTGCAACGGGGCCACCGATATTCCCGGCGGAGCCGCGCTCGGCCATCCCCGCGTCTGGCTCGAAATCGACGAGAAGGGCTATGTCGAATGCGGCTACTGCGACCGCCGCTTCGTGCTCAAGGGCGGGGTTGCCGACAACGGGGCAGACCAGCAGGCCGCCTGATCCCTTCGCGGTTCTTGTCTTTCGCGCGGGGATAATGCTGCCTATATCGGCGGCATGACCATGACCGACCCGCGCTCGCTGCTCTACACCCAGCTCTCGCCCGAAGAGGCACAGGCGCTCGCCGCCGAGACGCTCAAGTCCTGCGAGGATGGCGAACTGTTCATGCAGTTCGTCGCCAGCGAGGCGTTCGGTTTCGACGACGGCCGCCTCAAGACCGCCGACTATTCGCGCGACGCGGGCTTCGGCCTGCGCGGCGTCTCGGGCGAGATGACCGGCTTCGCCCATGCCAACGAAATCTCCGCCGCCGCCATCCGCCGCGCCGGTGAAACACTGCGCCTGCTAGATCCCGCCACCGGCATTCGTCCGGCCGCCCCGCAGCGCACCAACGCCAAGCTTTACACCGACGTCTCCCCGCTCGACCTCGTGCCCTTCGCCGAAAAGGTGCGCCTGCTGGAGATGATCGACTCCGCCGCCCGCGCCCGCGACCCGCGCGTGGCGCAAGTCAGCGCCAGCCTGTCCGGCTCGTGGTCGGTGGTCGAGATCGTCCGCCCGGACGGCTACATCGCCACCGACGTGCGCCCGCTGGTGCGCCTCAACGTCTCGATCGTGGCGGAAAGCAACGGGCGGCGCGAAACCGGCTCGTTCGGCATGGGCGGTCGCTTCCTCTACGACGACCTGTTCAAGCCCGAGAACTGGAATGAGGGCATCGATACCGCCCTCGCCACCGCGCTGGTGAACCTCGAAAGCATTGACGCCCCCGCCGGTGAGTTCCCCGTGCTGCTCGGCCCCGGCTGGCCGGGCGTGATCCTGCACGAGGCGATCGGCCACGGCCTCGAAGGCGACTTCAACCGCAAGGGCACTTCGGCCTTCTCCGGCCGCATCGGCGAGCGGGTGGCCGCACCCGGCGTGACCATCGTCGATGACGGCTCGATCCCGAACCGCCGCGGCTCGCTCACCATCGACGACGAGGGCACCCCCACGCGCGAGACGGTGCTGATCGAGGACGGCATCCTCAAGGGCTACATGCAGGACCGCCTCAACGCCCGCCTGATGGGCGTCGAGCCCACCGGCAACGGCCGCCGCGAGAACTACGCCCATGCCCCGCAGGTGCGCATGACCAACACCTTCATGAAGGCGGGGAACGACAACCCGGAAGAACTGCTCGCGGGCATGAAGAAGGGCATCTTCGCCAAGAACTTCGGCGGCGGGCAGGTCGATATCGTCTCCGGCAAGTTCGTGTTCTCGTGCACCGAGGCCTACATGGTCGAGAACGGGAAGCTGGGCGCTCCGATCAAGGGCGCGACGCTGATCGGCGACGGACCTTCGGTACTCACCAAGGTCAAGGGCATCGGCAACGACCTCGAACTCGATCGCGGCGTCGGCGTGTGCGGCAAGGGCGGCCAGAGCGTGCCCGCCGGTGTCGGCCAGCCCACCCTGCTTATCGAGGGGCTGACGGTAGGCGGCACCGCCTGAGCCGAAGTATGTCGCCGGGGCTTCGACAAGCTCAGCCTGAGCGGGTTTGAGAGGATTACCCTGCTCCCGCTCACCCTGAGCCTGTCGAAGGGCGCGAACAGTCAGCCCAAGTTCAGACGAATCGTGCTACACACAAGATCAACGCGGGGTGCGTCAACTGAGGAAGAAGGCCATGAAGACGCTTGCGATCTGCGCGACACTCGCTGTCGCTTCGCTGCTCGCCATGCCTGCCGCAGAGGCCCGCACCAAGCTGACCGGTGAGCAACAGCTCGCCAAGATGCTGGACGGGCGCGAAGCCGGCAAGCCGGTGAGTTGCATCCCCTATTCGCAGACCCAGAACACGACCGTGATCGACAAGACCGCGATCGTCTACCGGGTCGGCGGCACGCTCTACGTCAACCGTCCGACGAATGCCGACCGGCTGGACGATGATGATGTCATGGTGACCAAGCTGTATACGTCGCAGCTGTGTCGCCTCGACACCGTGCAACTGCATGACCGCAACGCCAATTTCATGTGGAACGGCTTCGTCGGCCTGCAGGATTTCGTCCCTTACAAGAAGGTCGCATCGGCCAACTGAGCCTGAGCGGTCGCACGAAGAAGGCGGTCGGGGACCTCCCCGGCCGTTTTCCTCGTTTTGCTGCACTGCAGCGACTATCCGAACGGGTTAGCCACTCCGATACGGTTGTCCTGCCGCGCCAAGTCTGAAAACCTCCCCATGTACCGAGATCAGATCGATCTCGTCACCGTCAAGGATTCGGGCCGTGCAGGACCCCACCCACCCGCAGGCCCTCACGCCTCTCAAGCGCGCGGCCGTCTACGCAAGCGTCTTCCTGACCCTCGTGGGAATAGTCGATGCCTTGCACAATATCCCGGTGGTATCCGGGTGCGCCTTCTACGGCAACTGCGAGAGGGAATCCTTCCGCGATCCTCCCGGTAAACTCGGCAAGGACGTCCCGTGAGCGGCGAGGCGCCGGCGCTGGTCATCTACGATGGCGAGTGCATCTTCTGCCAGAACTACGTGCGCATGCTCAGGTTGCGCGACAGCGTCGGCCCCGTCGAACTCGTCGATGCACGCAGCGACGACCCGCGCGTGGCCGCGATAGCGGCGCAAGGCTTCGACCTCGACCACGGCATGGTCTTCTCCTACCGCGAGCGGATTTACCACGGCTCCGACGCAGTGCATGCGCTGGCGCTGCTGGCATCGCCCTCCAGCCTGTTCAACCGCATGAATGCCCTGCTTTTCTCGCGGCCGACCATCGCCCGGCTCAGCTATCCTTGGCTGAAGGCGGGGCGAAGGGCGACCCTGTGGCTGCGCGGGCGCAAGCGCATCGCACAGTCTCCTGCCGCCGGGGACTGACCGGCACCTAACGACACCGAGGGGAAACTTATGTCGTCGGCACCAGGCACTCCGCTTTTCCGCCCGATCGCGTGGCGCAGCCTGTCGCAGGGCGCAGTAACGCCCACTTTCGACGGCCTGACCGCCGTAGCCCCTTGCTGGGGCGTCGCGGCACTGTTCAGCATCGTCGGCGATCCGTGGGGCCTGACCGGGCGCGAAGGCGCGGTCTACATGCTACTGGCATGGTCGGTCGTGGCCACCAGCGTGATGACGATCCTGTTCCCGCGCAAGACTTACGCCTTCGTCGCCCTCGCCGCCTGCACAGTGCTGCTCTACGCACTGCGTCTGCCGGTCGCATCCAACAACAAGACGATCACCACGATGTTCGACTTGTGCATCCTGCTCAGCGGTGCAGTGCTGGCCGCACAAGGGAAACTGACCCGTGAGCGCCTTTACGAGTCACTGCGCACTCCGGCGCGCCTGATCCTCGCGACGATGTATTTTTACGGGATCTTCCATAAGTGTCTGATTCAAAATTGCGGGCGTGGCAATCAGGGCCTTGCGATGCGGCGA
>NZ_JARVRY010000011.1:0-36562 GCF_030209485.1 Novosphingobium sp. fls2-241-R2A-195 | reverse complement strand
TGCACATGAGCTTCACAAATTGGATTTCGTCATCTCGGGCGGAAAGGACATCATCCTGCCGAAGGCTCTTGAAAACGAACATAAGAGTGGAATGTCGTGGATAGCCTGCTTTTAAAGAAGACTCATGATCGGAAGGGCGCTCCGCACCCTGTAAACTCTGTAACCGAGCGGTAAAGGTGACAAAACGCTGGTCCAGTGTGCCATATTTCCAACTTTCACCGCTGAAGCCCTTTGGTAGCAACAAATTTACTTATATTGTGACCAGCCCAACCCAGCGGAAATGTCGAGCGCCGCCCGGCCAAGGACTTCGCGCGTTTCCTCCAAGCCAGTCTTTTGCGATCCGTCGATCGTGACGAGGAATGGAATCGTCAGCGCTGCGCAGACATGACCATCGAAGCCGAACACCGGAAAGCTGATGTCGGTCACTCCGGCAGTGCGGGCGCTAGGTTGCATCTCGTACCCTTGCAGTCGCACCGCATCCAAGCGCTGCTCCAGCCGCGTCTGAAAATCGAGCGCGATACCCAGGCTGCAAATAACCTTAGCCCGTCGATCCTGCGCAGCGAAGGCAAGCAGCACGTGGCCAGAGCAACTGGTCACCAGATCGACCACGGTGCCCAGGCGAATGCCGAAACCTACGGGGCCCATGTTCTCCTGTCGGTGGATCACCGTGGCACGCCCGCCGGTTTCGACGACGAGATGACACGACTGATTAGTGGCACTCGACAGTTCGTACATTACCGGAGCCGCGACGTTGCTGAGCGTCTGCGCGGGCGTAGCGCGGAACGCCACGTCAAGCACGCGGTACGTCACGGTGTAGCGATCGTTCACCGGATCCTTGGCCAGCCAGCCGAGCCGCTCCATCACGATGATGATACGGAACACCTCGCTGATCGAGCGGCCCAGCTTCTGCGCGATCTCGCTGATCGTCAGGCCGCGCGGCTCCGCAGCGAAAAGTTCCAGTATTTGGATGCCCTTCTCCAGCGCAGGCGCAGAATAGGCCCGCTTGCTGCCGGAGGTGCTGTCGTCGTCGTCTTTCTGGGCCATGTCAGTGCGGATAATGGAGCGTACAGGCGCGCGCAACTCGCTTGAAGAACATACACGTCTTCACCCCAGGAGAATAAAACGATCGGCCGCAGCGAGGGTGCGGCTGCGGCCGACAGGGGGAGTAGCCGGATCAGAATTTGATGCGAGCACCTGCGGTAAAGCGTCGACCGAAATCGTACTCGCTGAGCAGCACACCCTGCAGCGTCTCACGCTTGAGCGTGGCGCCGGTGACGTTGCTGGCGTTGAAGGTGAGCGACAGGAACTCGGTAACATCGTAGTTCGCAGAGATGTCGAGTTGCCCGTAGGGCTTCTGACGATCGCCGTCGCCGAACGTCCCCGCCACACTGTTTACTGCCGCGCTGCGATACGAATAATTGGCTCGGACGCCGAAGCCCGCCTTCTCATAGTATGCGCCGAGGTTGTAGCTGCGCTTGGACACCCCCGGGATCGGCACTTTCGGTCCGCCGGCGGTTGTCGCCACGTCGCTGACGTCGAGCAGCGTGAGGTTCGAAGTGACGCCCAGACCGTCAAAAGGCGAAGGCAGCATGTCTAGCGGCACCTGGGCGTTGAGCTCAACCCCCTTGATCTTGCCGCCCTCGCCGTTGTCCGGACGGAAGGTGCGGAAGTCCATTGTCACGGTGCCCGTCAGCGTGGACTTGATCGTACGCGTCTCCACCGATGTGGTGTCAACGATGAAGTTCTTGACGTCCTTATAGAATACCGCAGCCGAGAGCAGGCCTGTCTTGCCGAAGTAGTATTCGAGCGAGAGGTCGGCCTGATCGGCAAGATAAGGCTTGAGAAACGGGTTCTGCGTGGTGATCGTGCGCACGTTGGCGTTGATCGCCACCGAGGGCGAGAGACGGTTGAGATCGGGCCGGGTCATCGCCCGGGCGAGGCCCACGCGTACGATCAGGTTTTCGGTCGCACTGAAGCGCAGGTTAAAGCTGGGCAGCCAGTTCGAATACGCGTTCTTAAATGCGATCGGGCCGCTGCTCGGCACGATCAGAGTGATGCTGTCGTTCTGGAGTTCGGCGTTGGCAATATCTGCGCCGAAGCCGTCCGAAGTCACCCGTGTGCGTACGTAACGCAGGCCGATATTGCCCGAGAGGCGATCATCGGCGGTTGCGAAATCGGCACGGGCATAGCCGGCCAGCACCTTCTCGCCCACCGTGAACTGATTGGTGCGATCAATGGTGAGCGTACCTTTGGCCAGCACATCATCAAGACTGACGTTGGCGAAAAGCTTCGAATAGTCGGGCACCAGGAAGACGCCAAGGCCATCGCCAATGAAGCGTGAATAATCGACGACCTTGAGCAGGTCCGCAGCCGAAATCGCACCGCCCTCCACACCGGGAAGGTACGGTGTGCCGTAGATCTCCGAAAGCACCTGCGGGCTAACGAAATAGCGCGGACGGGCCCCGAACTCGATCTCGTCCTCGCCATAGTAGCCGCCCACCTTGACCGAACGGATGAATCCACCGTCGAAATCGTACTTGAGGTCGAGGCGGCCGCTCTTGTTTGTCTCGGTCGTCTTCTGGCCTCGAATGGCAGAAAAGCTGCGGAAATAGAACGTGCTGGGATCGAGCGGATCGTAACCGCGAGTATATTCGATGTCCGGAACTCCGCCCAGATCACCGCCGATGTCATAGGACGCCGAAGCGCGCGAGATCGGCGCGAACGAATTGCGATCGGAAACGTTGCGCACTGATCGGCCATATGTCGCCTCGCCCGAGACTGTCAGGCGATCGAAGGTGACCTCGCCGCCCACTGCGAAGTTCAACGTGCGGTCTTTCGTCACCCAGTCGAGATTGTTGGACTGGTGATCCACCCCGTCCGCATCGAGGAAGGTGAGCAGGTTGTTCTCACCCACGGTGCTGCCACGGACAGCGCCGGTCGGGCCGCCGATGTTGGTCCAGCGCAACTGATGCTCGAAGCGGTTGAAGCCATCGGTGAACCAGGTGGCGAGACCGTCGGCATAGAGGTTCACGTTGTCGGCAGGCTTCCACTGCAACCCGCCAACCACCGCCTTGCGCTCGAAATCGCCCTCGTCGGAAACGAAGGTCGTCGCATGATCGAAGCCATAGGCTGTGTCGGAGCGCGTACCGTCAAGGTTGTAGTCATAGCCGCCGCTGGCGTTTTCTTTGCGCTGCTCGATGCCGTAGCCGGTGAAGCCCGCCTGAATGACCTTGCGCTTCTCGTAGTTCACGCCAAGGTTCACGCCGAAGCTGCCATCGCCGAACACGCGGTTGACGAAGGCCGATACATGGGGCGTCATCTTCTTCGGGTTCGTCTCGTAAAGCCCTTCGGCCACCACGGTGACGATGTTCTTGCCCACATCCGCCGGACGGTTGATCTTGACGTTCACCGTTGCCGAAAGGCCGCCGTCGATCATGTCGGCGGTGGGGGTCTTGCTGACTTCCACGGTGCTGACGAAGTCCGTGGGCATCGAGGTGAACGAGAACCCGCGCGTGCCGTTGGGCGATGTCAGCACGCGCCCATTGTAGAGCGTGCGCGTGAAGTTCTCTGACAGGCCGCGCACGCTGACGCCGCTGCCTTCGCCCTTATTGCGGGTAATCTGCACGCCGGTCACGCGCTGGAGCGATTCCGCCAAGTTGCGATCGGGAAACTTGCCGATGTCCTCCGCCGAGATCGCTTCCACCAGGTTGGGCGCGGCGCGCTTGATATTCGCAGCGTCCTCCAGGCTTCGGCGAATGCCGGTTACGATGATTTCCTGTTCAGTAGCGCTATCATTCTTTGGTACAGAGACGCTCCCGCGCTGCACGGCGTCCTGCGCGAAAGCGGGAGCACCGGCGCCTACCGATAGCAGCGCGATCAACGATACAGTCGGATGCAGATACCTCATTGTTCTTCCTCTCCTTTGCCGCCCCCGATCTTTCGCGAGGGCCGGCCGACTTCGTTCGGGTTACGTAGTGGCGACGACGCGCTGGCGCTGTTCGCCCAGCCCTTCGATGCCGAGGCGAATTTCATTGCCAGGCTGCAAATAGCGTGGCGGCTTCAGGCCAAGGCCAACGCCGGCGGGCGTGCCGGTGGAGATCACGTCGCCCGGCTGCAGGCTCATGAACTTCGACAAGTGCGCGATGATCTGAGGCACGGTGAAGATCATGTCCGCCGTAGTGCCGTCCTGATGCCGTTCTCCGTCGACTTCAAGCCAAAGGCGCGCGTTGGCGATGTCAGGCACTTCGTCGGCGGTGACGAGCCAGGGCCCGGTAGGTCCAAACGTGTCACACCCCTTGCCCTTGTCCCAGGTGCCGCCGCGATCGAACTGAAAACTACGCTCGCTGACATCGTGGACCACGCAGTATCCCGCGACATGATCGAGCGCGTCGGCTTCCTGGATATAGGCGCCGGCCTTGCCGATCACGACGCCCAGTTCCACTTCCCAGTCGAGCCGGTCCGAACCGCGAGGCTGCACTACGTCGTCATTGGGGCCGCAGACTGCGCTGGTCCACTTGTTGAATACCACCGGCTCGGCCGGGATCGCCATGCCGCTTTCGGCCGCGTGGTCGCGGTAATTCAGGCCTATGCACACGAACTTGCCGATCCGGCCGACGCAGGCGGCAAGGCGCACCTCCCCCTCGACCACCGGCAGGCTGGTGATGTCGAGCGCGCGCACCCGGGCGAGACCTTCGGCGGTCAGCACCGCGCCCGCGATATCGTCGACATGGGCGGAGAGATCGCGAATACGGCCTTCCGCGTCTAGCACGCCAGGGCGTTCCTGCCCTGCAGCGCCGAACCTGAGCAACTTCACGTCCTAACCTCCTTCATAGCACCACCAGCGCCTTGATGACGCCGGAATCCGGCTCCATTAGCCGTCCGATCGCTGCGGGAACCTCGGCGAAGGGCAGCGTGTGGCTGACCACAGCCCCCAGCGGAAAAGCCCGGGCGCGCAAGACTTCGATCACGTCCGCAAAATCCTGGTGCGTCGCGTTGCGACTGCCGATCAGGCTCATTTCGCGCTTGTGGAATTCAGGGTCGCTGAAGCGGATGTCGGCGGTCACGATCGACACCAGCACATAGCGTCCGCCATGCGCGACATAGGCAAAGCCAGCCTCGATAGCCGGGGCATTGCCGGTTGCGTCGAACACGCAGTCGAAGAATTCGCCATTGGTCAGGGCCGCTAGACGCTCCGCCGTGTCCGCGCCCAGTGCCTCGCCGTGATGCGCGCCTAGCTTATCCACGCAGAGGGCCACGCGGCTTTCATTGCCATCCAGCACGGTCACATCCGCCCCACCACGCGCGGCGAAGAAGGCGGTCGCCATACCTATCGGGCCCGCGCCCACCACCAGCACTCGTTCGCCGACCTGCAATACCGCGCGGCGCACCGCGTGGCGGCCGATCGATAGAAATTCGACCATCGCGATCTCGTCGAGCGAAAGCCCTTCGGCATCGATCAGATAGCGCTCATCGATGGCGAGGTATTCGGCGAGGCCGCCATCCTTGTGAACACCCAGCACGCTCATCGCCGCACAGCAGTTGGGCTTGCCGCCCCGGCAGGCGATGCAGGCGCCGCAGGAGTGATAGGGCATGATGCACACGCGCAACCCGGGCTGCCACTCGCTGCCCACGCCCGCCGAAACGATCTCGGCGGCAAGCTCGTGGCCCGGTACGCGCGGGTACGAAAGGTAGGGCTGAGTGCCGCGCACGATGTGATAGTCGGTGCCGCAGATGCCCACACGGCGAATGCGAACCAGCGCTTCGCCCGCGGCCGGAACCGGCATGGCGCACGTATCGAGTATCAGTCGGCCAGGCTCGACGCAGCTGATTCTATTAATGCTTGGCAAGAAGCCTCTCCATGCTTCGTCGACCCTGGCGGGCGTTACGAACGATATACCGCTAACATTATCACCAGTGCAATCTGATTTTGCATATAGAATTACGTTTTGAGAGAAATTAGTGATTCCTGGCGCGGTGAAGCACCTGCTCCCGAAGACGTAAGATCGTCAGCGGCCTTGCGAACTCGGGAAAGTAGCGGAAAGGAGAATCCTGCAAGCAGTTGCGGGCAACTGGCGCTTGAGGCCGACCAGCTTGAATTCGCGAACCGATGTTCCCGGCCCAAGCGAAGATTGATCGCAGCCAGCGATACCGGATCAAATCCGCGACGACGTATGCTTAGATTTCCGGCGTCCAGTCACCGAACATGCCGCTACGGGAGAACGCCCGCGCTCCCTCCTCCGTCAGCATGATCCCCCGACGAGGGCCCAGGGCACCGGGGCCGCTGTTCGCATATTCACGAAAGCGCGCATGCTCGGGCTCGAACCACTGGCGCGGCGTGCCGAACCACATGCGGGTCCAGCCTGTCGGCGCGATGTGGCGGCCCATGGCGCAGCGCAGGAACGCCGCCATGCCCACCGAGTTCATGTCCGGCTCGGAACCCGTTTCAGTCCGCCGCGACGCACGCCACGGACGTCCCAGGAACACGCTACACTCCGGCACCCCGACTTCTGCTACCAGCGTGCACTGGTCGAAGACGAGGCCCGCCGGCCGGCTCAGCATGGTACTGGGAGCGGCGATATAGCCTTCCACCGGCACGATGCGCGGGCGCGATACGATCGTGCAATTCTCGAAACGCGCAGTCGCACCGCCAAAGATGAAATCGTAGCTGCCGGCGATACGGCAATCGGCGAACAGGGCGCGCCCGCCTGCGCAGAACAGCGTATCTTGATGGCTCGCGAGGCCGCATCGCAGGATAGTCGCGCAATCAGCGGCATTGCCCAGCGTCAGCGCAATGGCCTGCTGGCTGCCGCCCTCGTCGGCCTTAAGACCATCCGGCTTTCGCATCTCGCTCCAGGCATCGAAGGCGTTCTCGATACTGAGGTCCTGCGCATGGAAGCCCGGCGCGCGCACATTGAGCACGGCACTACGGAACGTGCCATAGGGCTTGCCGTCCGGCGCGATGGCCCCGGCATAAGCGCCCGCCCGCAGGAAAGTTCGCTCCTGCCCTTCGCCGAACAAGCGCAGGTTCGGCCGCTCCACAATAGTCTGCCCCCAATGCTCGCCGGCCACGACCCGCACGTTCGCCGGCGTGCTCACCCGGCCCAGTTCGCTGTCGAGAAATGCGCGCAAGGTGGGGAAACGGGGCATGACGTCCGTGCCGCCCGGACCAATCACCGCATCGAAAGGGGGGGCGGCGCGCGCCGGGACGCGCGCCAGCGCTACCCCGCCCAGCCCCAGCGCAAATGTGCGGCGCGTAATGTGCATGGACGCTAATTAGCCCAGCAGGCGGTCGAGGTGGGTATAGCCGCCATCGGGGAAGATCCATTGCCCGGTGGTGTGACTCGACCGTGTGGAAAGCAGGAACAGCACCGTATCCGCAATCTCCCGGTCGGTCGTCATCCGCCGACCCAGCGGAATGCGCCGGTTGATTTCGGTCAGCTTGGCTTGAGGGTCATCGAAACTCTCGATCCAGCGCGCGTAGAGCGGCGTCATCACTTCCGCAGGTAAAACTGCATTGACACGAACACCATCTCCCACTAGTGCCGCCGCCCATTCGCGTGTCAACCCCAACTGCGCCGCCTTGGACGCGACATAACCGCTGGTGTTGCCCTGCCCCGTCACTGCCGTCTTGGAGGAAATGTTGACGATTGCTCCCTTGCTGGCCCGAAGATGCGGCAGGCAGTGGTGCGCCATGCCGTAGTAATGCGCGAGATTGGACTGGACTGACGCCATGAACGCTGCAGTCCCCGCCTCCAGATCGACACCATCGTTGGTCCCGGCATTGTTAACGAGCCCGTGGATGCCACCTGCCCTAGTCGCAATCTGCGCTACCGCCTCGCGGCAGGCGTCGTCATCTGTGACGTCAACCTGCGCGAAGATCGTCGCGGGCTGAGTTGCGCGGATTTCCGACTCGAACTCGGCCTTCAGCGCGCTGCGTCCGAGGATTGCAGGAATCGCCCCTTCGCGTGCAAGCCCCAGCGACACCGCACCGCCGATCCCCGCGCCACCACCAGTCACGACGACGACTTTTCCTTTGAGTTCCAGGTCCATCAGGCCACCCGATACTGTGCTATGGATTGCGGCTTCATCTCGATCGAAAAACCAGGGCGCGTCGGCGGCATGTAAGCCGCGTCACGGATCACGCAGGGGTCGATGAAGTGCTCGTGCAGATGGTCGACAAATTCGATCACGCGGTCCTCCATCGTGCCAGAGAAGCACAGGTAATCGATCATCGACAAGTGCTGTACGTATTCGCACAGGCCCACTCCGCCGGCATGGGGGCACACCGGCAACCTGTGCTTCGCCGCCATCAGCAACACCGCGAGAATCTCGTTGACCCCGCCGATGCGGCAACTGTCGATCTGCACCACATCGATCGCGCCGCGCATGATGAACTGCTTGAACAGCACTCGGTTCTGGCACATCTCGCCGGTGGCGACGCGGATCGGGTGAATCGCCTCTCGGATGGCGCGGTGCGCCTCCACGTCGTCGGGGCTGGTCGGCTCCTCGATGAACCAAGGCTCGGCGAAGGCGAGTGCCTTGATCCATTCTATCGCCTGCCCTGTCTCCCATATCTGGTTGGCGTCGATCATCAAACGACAGTCCGGCCCGACTGCCTCGCGCGCGATGCGCAGGCGGCGGATGTCATCCTCCAGATCGCGGCCGACCTTGAGCTTGACGTGGCGGAATCCCGCCTCGACCGCCTCGGTGGCCAGCCGGCGCAGTTTCTCGTCCGAATAGCCGAGCCATCCGGCGGAGGTGGTGTAGCAGGGGTAGCCGGACGCGGTCAGCCGCTCCACGCGCTCAGCCTTGCCTGCGACGCGGGCGGTGAGCAGGTCCAGCGCTTCCTCGGGTGTGATGCAGTCGGTGATGTAGCGAAAATCGATGCAGCGCACGATCTCCTCGGGACTCATGTCGGCAATGAGCTGCCAGACCGGCTTGCCCTCGACTTTGGCCCAAAGGTCCCACACGGCGTTGACGACGGCACCCGTCGCCAGATGCATCGCGCCCTTGTCCGGGCCGATCCAGCGCAACTGACTGTCTCCGGTGATATAGCGCCAGAAGCGGCCCGGATCCGCGCGCACCCAGTCCAAGTCGAGGCCGACCACCAGCGGGCGCAGCGCCTCGATCGCGGCGACGCAGATCTCGTTGCCGCGCCCGATCGTGAAGGTCAGGCCGTGGCCCTCCAGCCCGTCGTCAGTTTCGAGGATCACATAGGCGGCGGAATAGTCCGGGTCGGGGTTCATTGCATCCGAGCCGTCCAGAGACTGGCTGGTGGGAAAGCGGATATCCGCCGTGCGAAGGCCGGTGATGCGTGTCATTCGACCGTCCACCCCCCGTCGATAACGGCCGTCGTGCCGGTGGTGAAGGCGCTTTCATCCGACGCGAGATAGAGCGCGAGCGCCGCGATCTCGTCCGGCTGGCCAACTCGGCCGAGCGGCTGGCGCGCGGAGAATGCGGCATGGGTCGCCTCGAAACTCTCGCCGGTCGCCTCGGCCTGCGCCTGCATCCGCGCGCGCAACGACGGGCTTTCTACGGTGCCGGGGCAGATGGCGTTGCAGCGCACGCCGTCAGAGACGAAATCCGCCGCGACGGATTTGGTTAACCCGATCACGGCAGCCTTGCTGGCGCCGTAGGCGAAGCGGTTGCGCACGCCGATGATCGACGAGGCGACCGAAGAGATGTTCACGATCGAGCCCGCGCGCCGCTCCACCATCGCCGGCAGGTACGCCTTGATGAGCCGGAACATCGCGGTTGCGTTGAGGTCCAGCGAGGTGGACCACTGAACATCCGTGCAATCGAGCAGGGTGCCTGGGAAGACGATGCCGGCGCAGTTCACCAGGACCTCAGCCTCCCCGGTCGCCCCGGCCAGCGCGGCAGCGGCCTGCGGATCGGTGAGATCCGCAATATGCGGGGTCACGCCCTTGAGCGTGGCGAGCCCTTGCGCATCTCGGTCCACCGCGTGGACCGTCGCGCCCTCGGCGACGAAGCGCTCGGCGATGGCGCGGCCAATCCCGGCGGCGGCGGCTGTCACCACGGCTTTTTTTCCGGCGAGTCTCATGCTGGCTCCTTTAAGCAGTACGAAGGTCCAGGCCGGTCAGGACGACCGCCTTGCCCGGCTTGAAATCGATGGTGCGGCGCACGTCCCCGCAGCGGACCTCGTGACTGCCGCCAATGGCCGAGACGACACGCGCCTGCGCCAGCACGCCGCGCTTCCAAGAAAGATCGACCATGCAGGCCCCGCGCGCACGCAGCCCCCGGATCGACCCTGTCGGCCAGGCCGAAGGGAGCGCCGGAAGCAGGTGGATTTTGGTGCCGACGCTTTGCATCAGCATTTCCGTGATGCCGGAGGTGCCGCCGAAATTACCGTCGATCTGGAACGGCGGGTGCGCGTCGAACATGTTCGGATAAGTCCGCTCCGGCCCCAACAGGAAGCGCAGGATGGAATGCGCATGGTCGCCGTCGCGCAGGCGCGCCCACAGGTTGATGCGCCAGGCCGTGGCCCAGCCGGTTGCCTTGTCGCCGCGGATCTCCAGCGACTTCTTCACCGCTGCCGCGAGTTCAGGTGTATCGTCCAGGTTGATCTGCGCATCGGGAAACAGACCGAATAGGTGCGAGACGTGGCGGTGATGCAGGTCCTTCGCGCCCGCGTCCCAATCATCCTTCCATTCCATCAGTTGGCCCTGCGAGCCCACGCGGTTGGGGATCAGCTTGCCCTTCAACGCATCTACCTCGGCCACGAATGCCGCGTCCGTTTTCAGCACACCCGCCGCCTGGGCTGTCACCGTGAACAGAGCGCGCAGGATCTGCATGTCCATCGTCGGCCCCGCGCAGAGCGATCCTTCGCCATGCCCGTGGTTGTTCTCGGGCGAAAGCGAGGGGTTGGTGACCATCCAGCCGGTCTTGGGGTCCTTCACCAGCGTATCGAGGAAGAACTCGCAGGCGCCCTTCAGGATCGGATAGACGTTGGCGAGGTACTGGGCGTCGCGGCCATAGTCGTAGCGGTCCCACAAATGCAGGCACAGCCACGCCCCGCCCATCGGCCACAGGCCAAACTGCGGGCCGTCGATCGGGCCGGTGGCACGCCACAGGTCGGTGTTGTGATGACACACCCAGCCCCGCGCGCCGTACATGTCGCGCGCCATGCGTGCGCCGGTGACGGCAATGTCGCGGACCAACGCGATCAGCGGCTCGGTCATCTCGGGCATCGCGGTCGGCTCGGCCGGCCAATAGTTCATCTGGGTATTGATGTTGATCGTATACTTCGATCCCCAGGGCGGATTGACGCTGTCGTTCCAGATGCCTTGCAGGTTCGCCGGCTGCGATCCCGGCCGCGAAGACGTAATGAGCAGGTAGCGCCCGTACCGGAAATAGAGCGCCGCCAGCGCCGGATCATTGGCCCTTTCGGACTGGCCGATGCGCTCGTCGGTCGGCTTGTCCGTCTCGGCATTGCGGCCGAGGTCGATCGAGACGCGGCGATAGATCGCGCGGTGATCCTCGGCCGTCCTGTCAGCGATGGCGCGGAAGGTCTTACGCGCGGCGGCCGCGATCTGCACGCTCGTGATCGCCTCAGGATCGCCGCTGACGTCAGTATAGTTGCGATAGCTGGTGGCCATGGCAATCAGGATCGTCGCCTCAGTGCCGCCGCGTATCGACAGACTGTCGGGCGTCGAGGAAACCGTGCCGCCGCCGTTGATCACCTTTACGCGGCCCTGAAACTTAAGCGCGCCGGCAATGCCGTGCTGGGTGTTGTTGATGCCTTCGAGCAGCAGCACATCACCGGGGAGCGAGCGCACGGTGTGCTTCGTCTGCGGCACGTCCATCTTCAGATCGAACGCCAGCTTGCCCGGCTTCGATGCCTTCAGCTGCACCGCGATCACCTGCTCCGACGGGGAAGCGACGACGCTGCGTTCATAGTCGACCCCGTCCACGGTGAAGCGGGTGGTGTGGCGCGCGGCGTCGATATCCAGCTGGCGGCGATAGCTACCCTTGGCCGGTTCGCTCAGACCGGGGAAGGACAGCAGCAGGTTGCCAAGCACCTGGTACGACATCTGCCGCACCGGCACTGCCATCAACTTTTCCTTGGCGATCGCCTGAGCCTCGTCATAGCGACCCTCGAAGATCAGCTTCCGTACTTGCGGTAGCGCGGCTTTCGCGTCGGGGTTGACGGGGTGATAGGGCCCGCCGCCCCACAGGGTGTCCTCGTTCAGCTGCAGCCGCTCCTCAGCCACGCCCCCGAAGACCATCGCGCCGATGCGGCCGTTGCCCACGGGCAGTGCCTCCGTCCATTCCTTCGCGGGCTGGCGATACCAGAGCATGTCGTCCCCGGGCGCATCTCGGACGCCCGCCGCAGCGGCTTCGGCACCGGGAGCGCCGAGCAACGACAGCGCCGCGACAGTGGAGCCGCCCGCGACCAGTTCACGGCGGGAAACGGCGAAATCTTCAAGGTTCACTGTACTGTCTCTCCATCTGCCTGCGCTTCGATGCGCGCATAGGCACGCCGCGCGTTGCCACCCATGATCGCCGCGCGCTCGACCGGGCCGAGCGGGGCAAGCAGCCGTTCGACCAGTGCCAGCACGCGCGCGTATGGCGCCGCGAGCCCGCAAACCGGCCAGTCCGAACCGTAGATCAGTCGCTCCGGCCCAAAGCAGTCGAGCAGGTGCGCCATATACGGTGCGATTTCGTCTTCTCGCCAGATTGCCGGGTCCGCCTCGGTGACGAGGCCGGACAGCTTGCAATAGACTGGATAGGCACGCGCGACGGCGGCGATGCGCCCCGCCCATGGCTCCCACTCGCCCTTCGCAATGGCAGGCTTGGCGCCGTGGTCGACCACGATCGCGCCCGCCGTCCCCGCGCGAATCCCGACTGCGTCGAGGAAGGCCGGCACATGTTCAAGCTGAGGTGCACGGACGAGCAGGTCGTAGGTAAGGCCGCGCTCCAGCACTGCGCGCACGCCGCGCTGGAATGCCGGATCTAGAAGAAAGCGCGGATCGGGCTCATCCTGAACGACATGACGAAAGCCGATTAGCCGCACCTGGCGCGACCATTCCTCTATACGCGCGGCAACGTCCCCGGCGCGCAGGTCGATCCAGCCGATCACACCAGCAATCCACGGACTGGCTGCTGCGAGATCGAGAAGCCAGCGCGTCTCCTCCTCCGTCTGCCGGGCTTGGACCGCTATGCTATGGACGATGCCTGCTGCGTCCAGGTGCACACGCAGGTCCGCAGGATCATGATCGCGCGCCAGAATCGAGCCCTGCTCTATCCACTCGAATTGTGCCGCGTCGTAGCGCCAGAAATGCTGGTGCGCGTCGATCCATCCTTCCATTTTCCCACCGCTCCCGCGTTACTATCGTATTTGACAGTATGTTCTATATGTGAAAGTTAGCGCTATATTGAAATTGGCGCAAGGCGGAAATGACGCCGCGCGCGCCACGGCCATTGTCTTCGCAAGCGCATCTCGACAGGATGTGCACGGGGCGGGAGAGGAAACATATGGGTATCAGCATGCCGCCCGCAGAGGCGACGGGGCTGCCGACCGGGAAAATCGAAACCGATGACACGCAGGAGCGCAAGGTCCACTTCGTGACTCCGGGCTTTCGCGCCGGGTTTGTGCTGGTCACCGCCATGTTCTTTACCTGGGCGCTGGCGAACAACCTCAACGACATCCTGATCCGGCAATTCCAGAAAGCGCTGGCGCTGTCCCGCGCCGAAGCCGGGTTCATCCAGTTCGTGTTCTATCTCGCCTACTTTCTCTGGGCGATCCCGGCCGGGCTGATGCTGCGCCGTTTCGGCTATCGTGCGGGCCTGCTGCTCGGCCTGGCGCTATACGCGGCAGGTGCGTTGCTGTTCTATCCGGCAGCGGAGGTCCATCGCTACTGGGCGTTCCTCCTCGCCCTGTTCGTGCTGGCATCGGGCGCCGCATTCCTGGAGACGGCCGCGAACCCCTTCATCGCGCGCTTCGGCGATCCGTCGCGCGCGTCGCAGCGCCTCACGTTAGCGCAGGCGTTCAACGGTCTCGGCGCGGTCGTCGCTCCCACTATCGGCGGCATCTTTATCTTTTCGGGAGTCGAGCACAGCGCGCAGGACATCGCGACGATGTCCGAGGCGCAACTGCAGACTTACCGCGCATCCGAAGCAGCCATGGTCCAGGGGCCGTACCTTGCCCTCGCGGTGTTCGTCGTCATGCTGGCGATCGCCATCGCGCGGGTACGGCTGCCCGCCATCCCTCGCAGTGCGGACCAGACGACCGGCACCCTGCGCGCCGCCTTGCGGAACCGACAACTGGTGGGCGCTGTGATCGCGCAGTTCTTTTACGTCGGCGCGCAGGTCTGCGTGTGGAGCTACTTCGTCGACTTCGTGAAACATCTCATGCCCGCAACGCCCGAGAAGACCGCCGCCTACCTGCTTTCGGGCAGTCTGCTGCTGTTCATGACCGGACGCTTCGCAGGCGCCGCGCTCATGCACCGCATTCGACCAACCCGCCTGCTTGCGATCTTCGCCATCGCCAATGTCATCCTGGTCGCGCTGGCCATGACATTGGCCGGCAACGCTGCAGTGGCAATGCTGGCGCTCACCAGCTTCTTCATGTCGATCATGTTCCCCACTATCTTCGCGCTGGGCATCCGCGACCTTGGCGAAGGCACAGCGCTGGGTTCCTCTCTTATCATCATGGCTATCATCGGCGGCGCGGTGTTCCCGCCGCTGATGGGTCTATTAAGCGAGCGGACTGACTTGCAAGCGGCGCTCTTCCTTCCCCTCGCCTGCTTCGCAATCGTCGGCGCGTTCGCCAACATCGCGAAAGACTAGGTAGCTCAACATGTACACACCCAAGGCCCCGTAATGATCACCGCCTCGATCCCCGACTTTCGCGAAGCCGCACGCCGCACGCTGCCGCGCTTCCTGTTCGAATACATCGACGGCGGCTCCTATGCCGAGGCGACGCTGCGCCGCAACGTCTCCGACCTTGCCGAACTCGCCCTGCGCCAGCGCGTGCTGCGCGACGTCTCGGCGCTGGACCTGTCGACGCAGCTGTTCGGCCAGAAGCTGGCCCTGCCCCTTGCATTGGCGCCGATCGGGCTGGCCGGCCTCTATGCCCGGCGCGGCGAGACGCAGGCGGTGCGGGCGGCGCAGAACGCCGGCGTTCCCTTCACGCTCTCCACGGTGGGCGCCTGCACCATCGGCGAAGTCGCCAGGGCTGCGGACCGCCCGTTCTGGTTCCAGCTCTACATGATCCGCGACCGCGCCTTCATGAAGGACCTGCTGGCGCAGGCGGTCGAGGCCGGCTGCTCCACCCTCGTCTTCACCGTCGACATGCCGGTCCCCGGCAGCCGCTATCGCGATTACCACACCGGCCTTGCCGGGTCCGGCGGCATCAAGGGCGCGCTATGGCGCTTCGCGCAGGCCGCCGCCCGGCCCGGCTGGGCATGGGACGTCGGCATCAACGGACGCCCGCACACGCTCGGCAACGTGGCCCCGGTGCTGCAGGGCAGGACCGGGATCGAGGACTTCTTCGCCTGGATGCGAAACAATTTCGACCCCTCGATCAACTGGCGTGACCTCGATTTCATCCGCTCCGAATGGAAGGGGCCGCTGATCATCAAGGGCATTCTCGACCCGGATGACGCGCGCGAAGCCGCAGAGCTGGGCGCGGACGGCATCGTCGTCTCCAACCACGGCGGGCGGCAGCTCGACGGCGTGCTTTCCAGCGCCCGCGCCCTGCCCCCGATCGTCGATGCGGTGGGAGACCGCCTGACCGTGCTGGCCGACGGCGGCATCCGCTCCGGCCTCGACGTGGTGCGGATGCTGGCGCTGGGCGCCAAGGGCGTCCTGCTGGGCCGCGCCTGGGCCTGGGCGCTCGCGGCCGGAGGAGAAGCAGGCGTCACGAAGATGCTCAAGCTGATCGAGGCCGAAATGCGCGTTGCCATGGCGCTCACCGGCACCACCCGCGTCGAGCAGATCGACCGCAACTGCTTGGCGCCACTATCGAAAAAGTAGTGCGGGTAGATTCCACGGAAGCCCGGCGGACCCGTCGACATCGACAAAACACACAAGATTTGTCAGCATTGAATTCTGTGGCTCCTAATTTCACAGTAGTGTCGCGACCTCGCCGCAAACAGCCAATCTATAATCTACGGTGTGAGTAAAAATCATTGGGCTATATCACGTCCACATTCCAAAATGGTGTTTACTATTTTGCTAGGCGAATTTTTCATTACCAGATTAAAGCGGGAAGATCGTGAAATCCGCGAATATTTTATTTCAATTCGGATTTCAATTGCTTTATTTCCCCACCCTCGCCCCAATCCATCCAATATCCCCTTTAAAGAATGCTTTGAGCCGCCAGCGCTCAATTAAGTTCAAGTTAAGTGTCTGTCCTTCTTTTATCAAAGAGAAGTCCTTGGCACCCCTTCCACGAGGCGAATAAACAGCATAGCGAGTCGTCGGCAGCTTGTTTGTTTTGCCCGGCGTCCATTCGGTAAATCCGCCCGGAACCAACAGTACATCTATGGTTGGCTCCAAGAAAATCACTGAAGCATAATCGCGCCATGGCCGCCCCAGCGAGACGTTGCGGGCGGCAGGGTCTGCGGTGAGGCGGCAGTCCTCGAACACGAAGGCGCTGTCCTCGTCCGGCGCGTTGCGGCTCTGGGCGGTGTACATGACGGATTCGTGCGCCTCGCCGTGCAATTGGCACTTGCGGAAGAACGCCTTGGCATTGCCGAACACGAAGTCGACGTGACCGGCGATGTAGCATTTCTCGAAGTAGGCGCGGGTTTCCTTCCCGCCCTGCCCGTCGTTGACGAACAGCGTGTCCTGATGACCGAGCATCCGCACGTTCGACACCACCGCCGCGTCGCCGGTCAATGAGACCGCCACCGCCTGCGAGGGCGCATGCGCGGGATCGAGCCACCAGTCGTTGGCCACCGTCAGGTTGCGCAAGGTGAAGGACGCGCCGGTCACGCTCAGGGTCGCGGACTTGAAGGTGCCGCCTGCCGTCATGGCGGAATCGCCGTAGACGAGGACGACGTCGTCCGGCCGCCTGCCGGTGCCCGCCAGCGTGACGTCGGCGGCGCTGACGGTCAGCTTCTCGCGGTAGGTTCCCGGCGCGATGAGCACTTTGCCGCCCTCGACCGCCACCGCGTCGATGGCGGACTGGACGGTGTGGAATGCGCCTGCCTTCGCCGGATCGACGTGGACGGTGCGGGCCATGGCAGGCGCGCTCAGCATGGCAGGTGCGACGAGCGCCGCGCAGATCAGTCGATGGTTCACGAAGTTCTCCCCTGTCCCGCCAGCCATGCGATGGCATTGGCGAGGAAACGGCGCTGCAGCGGCGCCACCATGTCCGGCATGCGGTGGACCACCACGCGCATCCGCTTGTTCGCGGCCACCAGCGTCGCGGCACCATTGTGGCGATCGTGATCGCGGCTGTAGCCCGCGACGATCTCGACGCCCGGCCCGTCCACCAGCAGCCCGTTCGAGAGGCGTCCATCGACCTGATGGAAGATCCCCGCCGCCCGGTCCGCCGGGATGCCGGCGAACAGCGGGTGCGCTCGCAGGTAGTTCCAGTTGCCCATCCACGGCGCGCGGATATCACCCACGGTGCCCTTGAATTCCAGCAGTCCAAGGTCCGCAAGTTGCCGCGCAACGCCTTCGGACAAGCCGTCCTCCGGCACCAGCGCCAGCAGCGGCACGCCCGAGCGCACGGCGGCCAGCACCTGCGACGACAGTTCGCCGAGCACCAGTTTCGGCTTCTCGCCCTTCCCGGGCTGGGCTTCGAGTCCGGTCTGCTCCCCGATCTGGCGGCGGCCGATCTCATCCGCCTTGAGGCCCGAGGCGATGACGAGATCGTACCGCTGCCCAGGCCGGAACTCCTCCAGCCGGAGGCCGGGCAACGCCTCAAGTTGCGCCCGAAGACTACGCGCGATCCCGGAGACGGCGATGCGCCGCCCGGATGCCACCTGCGCGGGCAGCCCCGTCACCCAAAGGCTGCGGGTGAAAGTGCCATCAGGCGCGCCGGAGAACGACAGGCTCACCTGCCACTCCCCTTCGCGTGCCAGCGCAGGCGTCGTGACTTCGCGTGCGACCAGCTGGCTGAACCGGTCCGGCGCCGTGGCGGCGGCAGGATAGCACCCCACTTCCACCACCGCGCCTTGCGGATCGCGCAGGGACAGCGCCAGCTCGCCGCTCACCGCCTTGCCGGTATCGTTGAACAGGAACAGGTCGAGCACCGCGCTCTCCCCGGCCGCGTAAGCCAGCTTGCGCTGCTTGGCGACGGGGCGCACCGGCATCAGGCTGGCGCGCACCAGCGCCGGATCGGCCTTGAAGCCGCGCAGGTTGTCGACGATGCCGGAGTGGTTCTCGATCGCAGTGGTCTCCCACCCGCTGATCGCCGCCACATCCACCTCGTCGCCGATGCGGATGTTCTCCATGTAGTTGGCCCAGGCATCGTAGCTCTTGGCGCCGACCGACAGGAACAGGTCCTGCGCGCTGGGGAATGCCTTGCGGAACCCCCAGCGCTCCAGGAACGCCTCGGTATTGGCGAGGATCACCGCATGGTCGGCAAGGTCGTAGGAGCGGCCGCCGCCCTTGCGGATCGTCTCGACCATGGCGGCGTGATCGTCGGCGACGGCGCAGCCTTCCATCTCACCGAACTCGACGATGAAGGGCTTGCCGGTCTGGCGGTGGATGTAGTCGTCCGGGCTCTTGTAGAAGGCGTCGTACCACTGGTCGCCCGCGCCCTGGTGGTTGTCCCACCAGCCACCCCACTCGACCTCGTCCGAGCGGTAGTAACGGTCGCTATAAGGCACGTACATCGCCTGGGAGGCGCCGCGCTGGACGAAGCCGTCGTTGAGGATCACCGTGCGGCTCGGATCGGCGCGGTGCATCGCCAGCAGCACCGCCTGGACGTCGGGGTTGGCGAGGTCCGCGCCCAATTCGTTCTGCAGCGTGTACTGCACCAGCGAGGGGTGCGAGCGGAACGCCCGCACCATCGCCACGCACTTCTCCACCTGATAGTCGCGGGCAAAGCGGTCGGCGTCGGAGAGTTCGCCGTTCTTGCCGTAGCCCGCGATGGCGAAGCGGCCGCCGCCCGGCTCCATCACGCGCAGCAGGCCCATCTCGTCCTGCCGGTCGAGCACCTCGCGCTTGCCGACGTTGCGGTGAAAGTGCAGGCAGTTGAGGCCGAGCGCCTTGGCCGCCTCGACTTCCTTGGTCGCAAGGTCAGGGCGCGGCCAGAGCCCGTTGAAACCCCAGTAGCCCCACGAGATCGCCGAGTAGAGCTTGATGCGCCGCCCGTTCAGTCGCAGCATCGCGTCACTGCCCAGCCCCTCCGGCGCGAACCAGCGGAAGCCGAAGCGCACCTCGGCCGCGTCCTTGCCGAAGGAGAGGCGCAGCGTGTGCAGCACCGGCGTATCGAGATCCCACAACCGCGCGTCCCGTGCCTCGACACGGAAGCGGACATGCGCGGTGGTCCCCTCGACGCGCGCGTCCTCCAGCGTCACTTTCGCCGGAATCCTCGCGCCTTTGCCATCGAGCAGAACGGCTTTGGCGAGCTTCCCGGCCTTTCCGGCCAGCGCGATGTCGCGGCAGGCAATCTCCATGTGCGCTGTCACCACATGCGGATCGGGCGTGTTGAGCACCCAGGCGTCGGCCACATGCGCATCCAGCGGGTGGCTGGTGAGATGCACATCCCGGTCGATCCCGCCGAACCCGTGCGAGCGGAACAGCTTCACCGCGCCCCAGGTCATCGTGGTGGAATCGCGCCAGTCGTAGCGGCCGCCGGGATTGGTGATGCGGATCGCCAGCCGGTTGCGCGCGCCGGGCCGCAGCGCCTCGGTCAGATCGCAGACGATCGGCAGCTCGGCCATGATCGAGTAGCCCACCAGCTTCTCGTTGAGGAACACCTCTGCCCGCAGCCGTGCCCCGCGAATGTGGAGCAGCGTGCGCCGCTTCGCGAACAAGGCGGGGGCATCGAAGTCCTTCGTCCACCACGAAACCCCGCGATACGCGCCGTTCTGCGGCACGGGATCGTCGTTGGCATAGCGGTACTCGTCGTCGGTATAGGGCCGCTCGCCCAGCTTGCCCCAGACATGCTCCTCCACCGTGGTCGGCAGGGTGACGGCGACCGACGGTGCGCTGTCGAGAATGCCCCAGCCCCCGGTCGGCGGATTGACCGGCAGGCTGGCCAGATCGACCTTGGAGGGCAGATGGATACGATCGTCCTCGAACCGCGCCTCACGGTCGAGCCACAGGCGCCAGCCCTCGTCAGGCAGCGAGAGGCGATTGCCGCCTTCCACCGCCAGGGCGGTCGCAGGCAGCACCGTGAGCGCGCCGGATGCGCCCGCGACGCCGAGGAAGCCCCGGCGATCGAGCGCGGTCACCGGCGCATCTCCGATAGGCGTGTGGATCGGTGCTGTTCCATGCCATCCCTTCCCCTGTTCGCGGCGCCGGCTTTCTGCCCGACCGTCGAATTTGAGATAGCGCTATCATTCAAACAGGGAGATGCGCAAGAGGCTTGGCCAGGAGAACGCCAAATCTGATCATACTTACGCTCGCAATGACGAACGTGAGAGCGATCGGATCAGGCCGAAGGCGCCGCGTCGGATTCGCGGCGGATCAGCTCGAAGCTCATCTGCCTGTGCCGAGGAGCCAGACGGCGTCCGTCACGGGCGGTGCGGATATCGTCGACCAGTTGCAGCACTGCCGCGCGCGACATGTCGGCGATGGGCTGGCGGATCGTCGTCAGTTCCGGCCAAGTCGTGGTCGCCTGCGGAGCATCGTCGAAACCGACCACGGTGAGGTCGCCGGGCACGTCCAGCCCCATGCGATGCGCCACCGAGACCACCGCCGCCGCCATGTCGTCGTTGCTGGCGAAGATCGCGGTCGGCCGTTCGGCCAGCGCCAGCAGTTTGTGCGCCGCGTCGAGGCCCGACCGATAGGTGAACAGCCCCTCCACCACCAGCGCAGGGTCCGACACCAGCCCCGCCTCCCCCAGCGCATCGAGGTAACCGTAGAGGCGCAGCGCCGAGGCGGTCTGGTCGGGATTGCCGGAGACGAACCCGATCCGCTTGTGCCCCTGCGAAAGCAGATGCTGCGTCATCGCCGCCGCCGCCGCGCGGTCGTCGATGTTGACGGAGGAGAGGAACACCGGCGGCCGTCCGGATGCCACCGCGACGCCGGGCACTTCAGCCTCCTGCAGCAGCCGGTGAATGTCGTCGGCATCGCAGAGCGGCGGCGGCAGGATCAGTCCGTCGACCCCGTTGTCGATAAGCCGCTGGACGATCTCGGCGCGCTCTTCCTTCTTCTCGCACAACTGCACGACCAGTTGCACGTTGGCCCGGCTGGCCTGATCGAGACTGCCGACGAGGAATTCGTTGAGGTAGCCTGCGCTGGGGTTGCTGTAGAGTAGGCCGATACGAATCTCGCTCGCCGCCGCGAGGTTGCGGGCGGCGGCGCTGGGCGAATAGTTCAGCGCCTCAATCGCGGCCTCGACCCGCTCGCGCGTTTCCTCGCGCACGTTGGCCTTGCCGTTCATCACGCGTGACACCGTCATCAGCGAGACCCCTGCCTCGCGCGCCACGTCGGAGATGGTGTTGCCCGCACGCGAGCGGCGCGAGGAGCGTGGGCGCATGGGCGATCCGCCAATATCGTCTGCCATGCGTGCCTCAACTCCCTGCCTGAACCCTCGCTGCTAACGCGGCAGCAAGCGGCTTGCAATGTGATCGCACGATTGATAGCGCTATCAGTCAATAACAGGGGAGAGCATCGTGATGCACCGAATCGGGCTACTGCTGAGCGCGGCGACCATCGCCCTGCCGACCATCGCCAGCGCCCAGACACCCAGCGTCGCCGCACTCCAGAGCCGCGCCGCCGAAATGGTCCGCGCGATGACGCTGGAGGAGAAGGCCGCGCAGCTCAAGTCGGAGGCGCCGGCGATCCCGCGCCTCGGCATCCCGGCTTACGACTGGTGGAGCGAGGGCCTGCACGGCGTCGCCCGCGCCGGAGAGGCGACCGTTTTCCCGCAGGCCGTCGCCATGGCCGCCACCTTCGACGCGCCGCTGATCGAGCAGGCCGCCGAAACCGTCGCCACCGAATTTCGCGCCAAGTACCGCGAGACGCTCGGCACCGACGGCAGTTCGAAGCGCTATCGCGGGCTCACCGTCTGGTCGCCCAACATCAACATCTTCCGCGATCCGCGCTGGGGGCGCGGGCAGGAGACCTTCGGCGAGGACCCCTACCTCACCGGCCGCATGGGCGTATCCTTCGTGCGCGGCTTGCAGGGCAGCGACCCTGCGTTCTACAAGACCGCCGCCGTCGCCAAGCACTTCGCCGTCCATTCCGGCCCCGAGGGCAACCGCCACCGCGAGGACGTCCACCCCTCCCCTTACGATCTGGAGGATACCTACCTCCCCGCCTTCCGCGCCACGGTGACGGAGGCGAAACCCGCCGGGATCATGTGCGCCTACAACGCCATCGACGGCGTGCCCGCCTGCGGCTCCCCCCTCATCGCGCAGCGGCTGCGCGGGGACTGGGCCTTTGCCGGACAAGTGGTGACCGACTGCGCGGCGATGGTCGACTTCTTCAACCCCGAGGCCCACGCCTACAGCCGCAATCCCGTCGATGCGGCGGCGAGCGCCGTGCGCGCCGGAACCGACCTCATCTGCGTCGAGTTCGGTCGCGACAAATCCTCCGACCCCGCGATCATCGTCGATGCGGTGCGCCAGAACCTGCTGCCCGAAGACGTGCTCGACCGCGCGGTGGAGCGCACCCTCACCGACCGCCTGCGCCTCGGCCTGCCCGGAGAGACGACGCCCTATTCCGCCATCACGCCCGCGCAGAACGACACCGCCGCGAACGCCGATCTCAACCGCAAGGTCGCGCGGGAATCGCTGGTGCTGCTCAAAAACGACGGGCTGCTGCCACTGGCGAAGGCGCCGCGCTCGATCGCGGTGATCGGGCCGAATGCGGACAGCGTCGATGCGCTGGTGGGCAATTACAACGGCACCCCGTCGAAGCCCATCACGCTGCTGGAGGGCCTGCGCCAGCGCTTCCCCAAGGCGCGGATCGACTACGTGCAAGGCACCGGCCATGTCGGCCCACCGCTGAAGCCCGTGCCCAGCGCGGTGCTCTGCGTCGATGCGCGGTGCAGCGCCAAGGGCGTCACGGTCGCTGAATTCGCCGGGACGGTGATCGAAGGCAAGCCCCGCTCCAGCCACACGAACGCCGACATCCGCTTCGACTGGGGCCGCCCCGCCCGCGCGCAGCGCAACACCGCGATGCGCTGGAGCGGCTGGATCGTGCCCGAGGCGACCAGCGAATATCACTTCCGCATGAACCTCGACGACGGCTACCGCATCACCGTGGACGGGCGCGAGATCGCCGATGCCTGGGACCTCGGCGACCCGCCATCGATCCATAACGACGGCGTCGCCCTCACCGCGGGCAAGGCCTACAACATCGTCGTCGAGGCACGGCAGGAGGGCGATCGCGGCGACCAGTCGCTGCTCTGGACCGACATGCGCGAACAGGAAGGCGCCGCCGTCGAGGCCGCGCGCAAGGCCGATCTCGTCGTCTTCGCGGCGGGCCTCAATGCGAAGCTGGAGGGCGAGGAAATGCGCGTCAACGCGCCGGGCTTTGCGGGCGGCGACCGCACCAGTCTCGACCTTCCCGCCCCGCAGGAGGGGCTGCTCAAAGCGCTTCACGCGACCGGCAAGCCGGTGATCCTCGTGCTCATGAACGGCAGCGCGATGAGCGTGAACTGGGCGCAGGGGCACCTGCCCGCCATCGTCGAGGCATGGTATCCCGGCGGGGTAGGCGGACGCGCGGTGGCGGACATGATCGCGGGCGACTTCAGCCCGGCGGGCCGCCTGCCGGTGACCTTCTACGCCTCCGCCGAGCAGCTTCCGGCCTTCGGAGACTATGCCATGAAGGGGCGGACCTACCGCTACTTCGCGGACAAGCCTCTCTACCCCTTCGGCCATCGCCTCAGCTACACCAGCTTCGCCTACGCTGCGCCCAGGACCGCGAAGCAGGTCGTTGCGGGCAAGACGCTGGAAGTCTCGGCGCAGGTGACCAACAGCGGAAAGCGCGAGGGTGACGAGGTCGCGCAGCTTTACCTGCGTCATCCCGGCAGCACCGCGCGCCATGCGCTGCAGGGCTTCACCCGCATCCACCTGGGGCCCGGCGAAAGCCGCGAGTTGCGCTTCACCCTCGATCCGCGCGCGCTCAGCACCGTCGATGCGGCGGGGACGCGCCGCGTGATGCCGAGCGAGATCGAGATCTGGGTCGGCGGCGGCCAGCCCGATACCGGCGCGCCCGGCGGCTGGGCGAAAGTCCGCGTCACCGGCAAGGCCATACCGCTTCCAAAATAACGACGTTCGAGGGAGAAAGAGAACCATGAGCAACCTGAAAGCCCTGCTCCTTGCAACCGCCCTCGCGGCCGCCCCGCTACAGGCCGCGACGATCGGCACCATGACCCCGGCCGCGCCGGTCACCGCCGCGCGGATCGATGGCCTGCCCGCCGCGCAGCAGCAGGCGTGGGATCGTTACCTCGCCCGCTCGCAGGCGCTGATGGCGGCGGACAAGGCAGCGCTGGCCGCTGAGCGCAAGAGCCATCCGGCGAGCAACCCGCCCTCCGGCCCCTCGGGCGGGGGCGGGATGCCGATGGACAAGCCCTCCGCCTGGTACGCCGGGGCGGAAGCGCGGCGCATCGCCGCCACCGTGGTCAGCTTCCAGACCCCGGCGGGCGGCTGGGGCAAGAACATGGACCGCTCCGGCCCGGCGCGCGTACCCGGCCAGAGCTGGGTCCCGCATGAGAACCTGCCCGCCAACGCCCGCGAGGACATCGTCAGCGCCAGCGAGGAATGGCGCTACGTCGGCACCATCGACAACAACGCCACGCTGGACGAGATGCGCTTCCTCGCCCGCGTTCAGGCGCAGGCGCCGGGCAAGGACGGCGATGGGCTGCGCGCCTCGTTCCGCAAGGGGCTGGCATACCTGCTGGAAGCGCAGTTTCCGAATGGCGGCTGGCCGCAGGTCTATCCGCTGCAGGGCGGCTACCACGACGCGGTGACCTACAACGACGACGCCATGGCGCAGGTCCTCGCGCTGCTGGGTGATGTCGCGGCGCGCAAGGGCGACTTTGCCTTCGTGACCGCGATGGAGGCCGCGAGCACCAGGGCGGCCTTCGCGCGCGGCATCGCGGTGATCCTGGCCACGCAAGTGCGGGTAGGCGGTAGCCTGACCGGCTGGTCGCAGCAGCATGACGCGCTTACGCTGGCACCCGTCGGCGCCCGCAACTTCGAGCCCGCCGCGCTCTCCAGCAACGAGAGCGCGCGGCTGCTGATATTGCTGATGCAGCAACCTTCACCCTCGCCGCAAGTCGTGGCGGCAGTGCATGACGGGGCGGCCTGGCTGCGCTCGGTCGCTGTCCGCGACAAGGCGTGGGGGTTGGCCAACGATGGGATCGCGGGCAAGCACCTCTTCGACGAGCCGGGCGCCGGGCCGATCTGGGCGCGGTTCTACGACATGGAGACGGGGCGGCCCGTGTTCGGCGACCGCGACAAGTCGGTCCATGACGAGGTGAACGAGATCAGCCTGGAACGGCGCAATGGGTACAGCTGGTTCGGCAGCGGGCCGGGACAGGCGCTGAAAGTGTATGAGACCTGGGCGAAGGGTCGGGAGTAAATCCTCCCCCTTGGGGGAGGAACTGGCACCCACCGTTCGTCATTGCGAGCGCAGCGAAGCAATCCAGGGCGGCTCAAGACTGCCCTGGATTGCTTCGCTGCGCTCGCAATGACGAGGATATGCGGAAACGCCCGCTGGCGAGTGCGGGCCGTTACGCCGGGGAAATCAACGCATCCGAAGGTAACATCGGGTCGGCGTCGGGAGCGTCGTCACCGGGACGCGGGGTTTTGTTTTCCGTGAAGCTCTGGCGAGCGGCCGGGTAACTCACGGTGCAGCCCGGTTCGATCTGTATTCCATCGGACTTGTCCCATGTGGCCATCGTTAAGGTTCGCAGCGTTATCGGCCGAAGGCTATCCGGGATGGCCCTCCCATGTCCTGCCGTGTGTCGCAGGAACGTATGGACGGCGTTTCCGGTAGCGCAGAGACAGTCCGGGTCTTCGATGGGCGCGTGGTTTGCACAGTTGCGGCTTGAAACCGCATCCCGGCCCACGACGCCGACCCGATACACCGGAGCGACGTGATCATTCGCCGCTCCGGATGCTGGGCTATATAACCTATGTGGTTATAAATGTCAACAAAAAGCGTGCCGCCGCGAGGGTGAGCGACGGCACGCAGGGGAGTAGCCTTCAGATCGGAACCGTGTTCAGAACTGGGCGCGCAGACCCACGCGGTAGACCGGGCCGGAACTGGAGTAGTTCGTGACCACCGGCGAATCCTGGTAGGCGTAGTTGTTGCTGGTCTGGTTGGTCAGGTTCAGCCCCTCCAGCGTCACGGTGGCGAAGTCGGTCAGCTTGTAGCTGATCGAGGCGTCGATGTTGGTGGTGCCCTTGCTGAACGCGAAGTCGTTGATCAGCGGGCTGTTGCAGATCGTCCCCGCCACCGAAGGATCGGCGGGAGAATTGGTCAGGCCCGGCGCGCAGTCGCCGGCCGACAGCGGATAGGTGGTGCTGTATCCCTTGCGCTTGGCCATCGAGACGCGGGCGCGCAGGCGCTCGGTCTCGTAGAACAGCGTGGCGTTCAGCGCGTCGGGCGAGACACCCAGGAACGGCGCCTTGCCCAGCGTCTGCGGCTTGGTGGCGCTGCCGGGGTCGAGGATATAGGTCAGCTTGCTGTCAATGTGGGTATAGTTGATGATGCCGCCGAAGTGGCTGAGGAAGCCGGGCAGGAAGTCGAAGTTCTGCTGGAAGCTGACTTCGAAACCACGGATGTAGCCGCCCGGTGCATCGCGGAACTGGCGCGCGGTGACTTCGTAGTCGCCATTGATATAGGCCAGCTGGTTGGGATCGGTGAACTGCGCGCGCAGTTCCTGCAGCGCCGTCGCGTCGAGGAACTGTGAAAGCGGACCGGAGAACAGGATCGTCTGCGGGAACGACTTGATCTTCTTGTTGAACAGCGCGACCGACAACAATCCGCCCTTGGCGAAGTACCATTCCGCGCTGAAGTCGAGGTTGGTCGAATAGAACGGCTTGAGCTTGGGGTTGCCGACCGTCAGCGTGCCGCCGGTGGTGTCGCCGGTGTTAGGGATCGAGATGCTGCTCACCGTGGGCGAGAGGTTGCCCAGCAGCGGGCGCGCCATGACCTTGGCGGCGGCAAGGCGGATCACGACGTCGTCGATCGGCTCGTAGATCAGGTTCACCGAGGGCAGCCAGTCAGTGTATTTGTTGGTGCCCGAAATCTCGCGCCCCGCCGTGGTGCGGCCGGTGGAGACGAGGTCCGTCACCGCCACGCGCGTGCCCACGTTGCCACGGAACGGACGGTCGAACACGGTCAGGTCCCAGTCGCCCTGCAGATAGAAGGCATATTCCTTCTCGTTGACGCCGAAGGTCGCGGTGTTGTTGCGGGTGTTCCAGATGCGCCAGTCGCCCCACTTGTTGATGCAGTTGCAGGTGAAGTCGAACAAGTCGGCGAACTTCTCGATGTCGGGCACGTAGAAGCTGGAGGCGGTGCCCGCCGGCACGTCGAGCCCCTGCCCGAAGTTCACGACCTTGCCCATCTGCGCGGCGGTGGTCCCGGCTTCCAGCAAGGTGGGGTTGAGGGTATCGACCGGGCGCTCGTACTGGGTGGTGTAGAACCCGAACTTGCGCCAGGTGCCGCCGAACGACAGTGCGAAGGCGGGATCGACGTCCCAGCGGAAGTCGGCCTTGGCGGACTTCTGCGAGTTGTCCACCGTGCGCTTGTAGTTGCGGATGGCGGAGAAGCCCTTCACCGTCGTCCAGTTGTTCGGGTCGGAGAGGTCGAACCCGGCGTCGAAGATCGGCATCGAGCCGCCGTCACGCTCGTCATACGTGAAAGTCTCGGGCGCGTTCATGCGGTTGAACTCGACCAGCAACCCTTGCGAATCGTTGGTGGACTTGGACTGGCCGTAGACGAAGTTGCCGCGCAGGGTGTCGGTGAACTCGTGGTCGATGTTGGCGGACCACTGGTAGAACTTGGTGGTGTAGTCCTGCCGGTCGGCGGCGGAGCGCCAGTCCACGTTGCGCAGCTTGAGGTAGTTGGCGGTGCCGTTGTCGACGTTGGCATCCAGCACATCGACACCCGGACGCCCGATCAGCTCGCCGCGATAGGCCAGCCGGTTGCTGGAGGGGATGTAGCCGACCGAGTTGGGGTTGTTGTAATAGTCGTAAGGGTCGAGGTTGTTCGGGTTGGTGCTGAAGATGTTGCCCCCCAGCTGCGAGGCGACCGTGTTGCCATTGGCGTCGAGCGCCGTGCCGAACGCCGGGGTCGATCCGTAGAGGCTCTCGCCGCAGTCCTGCCCGTAGGTGATGTCCGAACTCGCGCGCGAGGTGCACAGGCCCGGATAGAGGTTGCGCGCGGCGGTCGGCGCCAGGTTGTTGCCCGCCGTCGCATAAGCCGCGTTGGTGTTGTTGCGGTTGAGCCCGACGGTGCCGACCTGATACTTCGTGCTGCTGTTCTTGAACCGCGAATAGAGCCCGTCCACGTTGAGGCGGGTGCGGTTCGAGATCTGCCACTGATAGGCGGCGGTGATGCCGAGGCGCTGGTTCTTCACGTCCTGCTGCTGGATCGAGGGCAACGCCGGAATGCGCACGGTGGAATCGTCGAAGCGGCCGGGCGTGTTGTAGGGCGCGCCGGGATAGAGCTTGGCGTAAGCCTCGGGGTCGGAGCCGGTCAGGATCGCGATCGCCTCGGGGTTGGTCACGCCGCTGCCCAGGTTCGTCCCTACCGGCGCGGAGAAGCCGCCGCGCTGCGGGTTCTCGTTCCCGGCGAAGTCCGAACCGCGATAGAGGTAGTCCGATGACCCTGCCGAGCGCTGGTAGGAATCCAGCTCGTTGCGCGTCTTGTTGTAGGCGAACGAGACGAGCAGGCCCATACTGTCATCAAAGAACTTCTTGGAGACGAGACCGGCGATGCGCGGGCTCCAGGCCTTGGAGTTCTTCTGGTAGCTGCCCTCGGTGGAGAGGGCGAAGCGGCTGTCCTTGAAGTCGAACGGGCGCGCGGTCTGCAAGTCGATGTTGGCGCCCAGCGCGCCCTCGTCGGTGGCGGCGGACGCGGTCTTCTGCACCTTGAGCGAGTTGAACAGCTCGGAGGCGAACGTGTTGTAGTCGAACGAGCGGCTGCGGTTCGGGCTGGTGCCGGAATCGTTGGAGCCCGAAGTGGAGAGCGCCATCAGCCCGTTGAGGCGGGTGATGTTGAAGTCGCCGCCCAGACCGCGCACGGTGATCGTGCGGCCTTCTCCGTTGTCGCGGTCGATTGACACGCCGGTCATGCGCTGCAGCGATTCCGCGAGGTTGGCGTCGGGGAAATCGGCGATGTCCTCGGCGTTGATGGCATCGACGATAACGGTGGCATTGCGCTTGGTGTTGATCGCGTTTTCGAGGCTGGCGCGAAAACCGGTGACGATGATCTCGGGCGCGCTCGGCTCGCCTGCGGGCGGCACTGCCTCGCCCGCATCCTGCGCCTGCGCCGGAAATGCCCCGGCCGTCGCAATGGCGACGATCGCGCTGGTGAGCGCAAGGCGGGTACGGCTGATGGACTTCGACATCGTTTACTCTCCCTGTTGGGCCAGGACGCCGCCCCCGCGGCGCCGGGCCAGGTCCGGGTGCGCGAACGAAGCGCGCAAGAACCCGGCGCCGAAGTTCCAAGTCTTCGGCGTATTGTCATGATACCGGTGTCAATCGATCGCGCGAAAAATGGTAATAGTACCGCTCACCCGCCTGCAGCGAAGAACGGCAATGCCTGCGATCGTTGATATGTTAGCCGACCGTTCCCGCGACTGAACTGTCGCGATGACCGGATCGATTACGCTGTAGTGTCAGCTAAGCCTTTTGCCCTTGCGCATATCCTACCCCTCCTGAAGCCAGTATTTGTCTGGACTGTGTCTCAGGCGTACCTCAATCGGCGAGTCTGGACAAGTTAAAAGTTAGCGCTATCTTATTTCTCTGGATGGATGGCCGAAAACACCCGTTTCCGGAGGGATGCTTGATGAAATCCGCGATATTCGCTGCAGCCTGTGCGCTGCTTGCCGTGCCCGCGCAGGCACAGATGACGCCGCCGCCCGGCTCTCCGCCGGTGACGCCGATCAGGCCATCGAAGATCATCCTCGTCGGCGATTCGACGACGGCCGTGGTCGGCGGCTGGGGGCCGAGCTTCTGCGCCTATCACGTCACGTCATTCGCGGCCTGCGTAAACCTGGCGCGCGGCGGCCGGTCTTCTGGCAGCTATCGCTGGGAAGGTTCCTGGGACGTCGCCTTGTCCGAGATGAAGGCGAAGGGCTACCAGAAGACCTGGGTGCTCATCCAGTTCGGCCACAACGACCAGCCCGGAAAGCCCGGCCGCTCGACCGACTTGCACAACGGCTTCCCCGAGAACCTGCGCAGCTATGTGCGCGAGGCACGGGCAGCGGGAGCGATACCGGTGCTGGTCACCCCCCTCACCCGGCGCATCTTCCGGGACGGCAGGCTGGACAACGACCTGGAACCCTGGGCCGAGGCGACGCGCGCGGTGGCGGCCGAGATGAAAGTGCCGCTGCTCGACCTCAACCGCGACAGCGCAAGGCTGGTCGAAGCACTGGGCAGCGACTACGCCGATCGCTTCGCGCAAGTGCCCAAGGGCACCGCAGCGGCGGCGGCCGCACCGACCGCAACCGAGGTCGCGGTGCAGCCGATGGCAAGCCCCAAGCTCTCGTTCGACTACACCCACCTCGGCACCGAGGGCGCGAACGTCTTCGCGACGATGATGACGCGCGAACTGTCTCTGGCAGTGCCCGAGATGCGGCCGCTGCTGCTGCCATGACCGGCAACCCTTTGACTTTCCCGACCCAACGACTGACAGCGCCATTCTTATCGGCTGCGCAGATGGGCGGACACGGGCAAGCTATGCCGCCATCAACCCTGCGACCGGTGCGGCGTTTGAGCCCCGCTTCACCATGGCGTTCCTCGCCGAAATGAAGCGCGCCTGCGCACTGACGGACGCCGCCGCGATCGCCTTTGGAGAGGCCGAGACGGGCCGCCCCAGCGCCCGCATCGAGGGCGAACGGGGCCGCGACCCGAGTCGCGCGGGCGGAGATACCGCTTCGGCTTCAGCACCGGGCTGCCCGGTAATCGTCAAAGGTCACTCCGCGCGCTCCGGTATCGGCGCATCAGAAACGAACTTGGCAACCCCGACAAGCTCCAGAGCCCCTAACGCCTTGTTAGTGAACTTTAACTCGCGCACCGCACCGTGGAAAAAGTTCACGCGGGTGTAACGCACGCCGACCGAAGTGCTGCCTGGCATCTGGGGCGAGAAGTGCTTCAATTCGGCCTCACATTCGAGGACGCCATCGACATAGCTGCGATAGGTCGTACCGTCGAAAGTCTGGGCCACGTGATACCAGCGACCCACAGGATGCAACTTCTTCGGGTCGATGAGCACCTGAGAGTAGCCCTGCCCCTTCACGAAACTGTCCAGATACCAGAAATCACCGACGACCCGGATTTCGAACAGCATCCGTGTCTGGTTCAACGGATCGTCGGAGGCAAGGTGCAGCCAGCGCTGCTCGAAAGCCCCGCCGTCCGGCCGGAACACCGCCTCCGCCGTGAACTGCGCTGCCCCGGCAAGAGGATGGCGGCCAAGATAGACGCCATCGTCCACCCCATCGAACACGACCACCTTGCCAACGGGGCTGTCCTCTACCTTCGGATCACCCAGCACCTGCGGCCTTAGCTTGCCGATGCGCTGCAGGTTGTCGAAGGTCCAGGTAACACTGCGCTCTTTCGCCATCGCCGGGCCGGACAGCACGGTAAGGGCAAGGAGCAGGGCTGCTCGCAGGTTCATCGGCCACCCTCCCCGCCAAGCACCACGAGGTTGTTGCGCTGCGTCACTTCGGGCACGCCCGCCGAAACCCGCACATGCAGCAGGGATGGCGCGCCTTTCGGCACGGTCAGCGAAACCGCGGAGGTACTCGGCGCAAGATCGCGCGGCGCAGCGAGCGCGGCGACCGGAGCGGAGGCGAGCACCGTGCCCTCCGGCGTTTCCAGCGTCACGGTCCCGGCAGGGGCATCGACCGAGCCGAGGCTGTGCACGGTGACGGCGATCCGACTGCCGTGGCGGGTCACGTCGTCAGGTCCGATGCCGAGATCGGGCCGGTGTTCGGGCTGGGTGGCGGCCTTGTCGCGCAGGCGGAAGGTCAAGACGGTAGTGGTCCCCGGTGCGAACGCCACGGGCAGCGCTCCGCCCCTCTCAAGCTCTACAAGCTGTGTCTCCGCCCCGTTCGTTGCCGCGTCCCCGCCTTCCGGTGAGAGGCCGCGCGTCATCTCCCACAAGCCGGCGGTGACGTTCCAAGTTCCCATCTCGGCACGCTGTTCGGTGTCCGTCGTGTTGTAGGCGACAATGGTGAAATTGTCGGGAATCGCGTCACGCACAAGCAGTGCCACTTTTACCGCCGCTTCGGGATCGGCGAAACGCCAGCTTACCGCGTTGCCCGGATACGTCTGGTTGCGCTTGAGCGCGATGCCGCCGAGCCGCTCGCGCTGGAGCAGTTCGTTGGGTGCATCCACGCGGTCGCTCCACCAGTGGCCTTCGGTGTACATGTACATGTGCTGCGCCTTGTCGGCGATGCCCGCCGCGTTGAGCGCCTCAAGCCACGATCGGTCGCCCGTGGTGTTCCACGCCTCGAGCCGGGCGAAGTCGTTGCCGCCCGCCGCCGCCTTGAGAACCGCGTCACGCCACGTGCCGCGCTTGTCGAGCACGGTGATGGCGTTCTCGTTGATTTCCGTCAGCGGGCCGAAGTTGCTCTTGCCGAGACGACCCAGCACCGGGCGCAGGTACTTCTCGTCACCGGTGAAACGCCACGCCGCCCAGGCTGACTGCATCGGCAACGAGGCCCCGCCGCCATCGCCCGTGCGCTCGGTGTCATGATCGAAGCTGATGTCGTTGGGGAAGGTCCAGAGGCCGCCCGCCCCCTGCTTGCCATGCGCCAGCAGCCCGTCGATCAGCCCCGTGACCATGCCCCGGGCAGTCGGATCGGCGTTGAACACGCCCAGCAGGACCGGCGTATGCATGATGACGAAGCCATAGGGCTTCTGCCATGCCCAGGGCTCGTCGCGATAGATCTTGCGGCCGCCATACCAGCTTGACGATATGTGCATGTGCCCGGCGGGGTTTACGCGGATCACGTCCTTCAGGCCGCGCACCGTCGCCATCATCCGCTCGACTGCCTTGGGCTCTCCCCAGTTGAGGTAGAGCCGTTCGGCATCGGAATTGATGCCTTCCTCATAGACATGCAGTTCGTCGGTGCTGATGTAGCTGAGCCCGTTCACGATCATGCCGTTCTTGTAGACGGCATCCGACAGCGCCTTGAGCGACGCGTTGATCTTGTCCGGATCGACACCCATGAGCGCCAGGCCAGGCCACTGCTGGGTGAGGTCGGTATCGTCGGAAATGCCGCCGCCGAAATCGCCGTAAGGCACCTGCCGCTTATCGATCCACCAGTTCACGAACTGGCGCGTGAGTTTGAGGTCTTCGAGCTGGCGGAAGGCCCAGAGCGGCATGCCTGCCGGGGGCTCGGGCTGGACGAAGGGCGGCAATTGGTCCTGCGAGTAGCCGATGTCGGCCCAATAACGGCGCGCCTCAAGATTGTCCGGGTCAACGCGCAGGAGGTCGGTGATATCTCCGTAAAGTCGGCGATAGAGGCCCGCACGCTTGGAGGCGGTGTGTTCTTCAACCAAGAAGGCCCAGTTGTCCTTCACCTGGTTGAAGCGGTCGGCGACATGCTCCGCCATGGCCGCGTTGCGGTCCTTGAAGACCATCCGCACCTTCATCCCGTCGAGCGAGGTCGCGCCGAAATCGGCCGCGGCGGAGGCGACGGTGAGGTAGAGGCTGTCGGCGGTCAGGATGCGGTCGCGCAAGTCCAGCCAGAGCGTGCGCGGCTGTCCGGGACGGACCGAGACCTGCAGGTCGATTATGTCCCGCTCGGGCCAGATCGGATCCTTGATGCGGATGTCGAGCGGGATCAGCCCCTTCGCATCGGGCTTCGCGTCGATGGCGGGCAGGTCGATCGCCACGCCGTCGAGCCCGTCATGCACGTTCTCCCAGCCGTAGTTCCACGCGCGCGCCAGCGGACGGTCCGCCGGGGCATCGCCGAAGTTCGACGGGATCAGGACGTGGACCAGAGGCAGGTCGTCGGCGCTGCGGGCGGCGGTGCCCGATGCGCCCGCGCTGCCCGCGCCGACCGCCGCCTTCACGCCGCTCGTCGGCAAGGCGACCACGGTGGCGCGTTCATGCGCGGGATAGCGCCCGGCGATGAAGCGGTTGAGCCGATCCAGCGCGCCGAGGTCGGAAGCGGCCTTGGCGTTCACGGTATAGCTGAGCTGAAAGGTTCCGGCGGGCACCTCGCCCGGATGCATGTCGTAGGCCCAGATCTCCTGGATCGGCTGTTCCTGCATCACGTTGGTGAATCGCAGCACGCCGCCGGTCTTGACCGCCGTATCCGTGGCGGAGCGCACCACGCCCTTCGGCCGCGTCGCGAGCCTGCTCCATGACGCCTTGCCGTCCGGCGACCATTCCAGCGCGCCATAGGCCGCGCCGCGGATCTCCACGCGATTGAAGGCGGCATCCTGCGGCAGCGTCAGTTCGTAGGTCTTGCCGCCCTCGACATAGACGTTCCAGTCGGGGAGCTGGAAATAGTCGTCACGCCCCGGCAGGCGGGAGCGGTTGTAGACGCCGGGCCAGGTCGTCTCGGCAATGCCGTCGATGCCCTTCCACATCCATTCCTTGAGATCCTTGGCGTCGGCGAATTCCACCTTGCGCACCACGGTGGTCCCCTCCGCCAGCGCGGGCGGGGCCGCCGTGTCCCAGCCGAAGCGGTGGAGCCACGCAGCGCGGATATCGGCGGCGGGCGGCGCCGGAGGAACCGCCGGTTCCTGCCGCGCGGCTAGGCGGGCGACGTTGCCCGCGTCCAGCATCCGGTCGTAGACCCGGATATCGTCGAGGTCGGAGCCGCGCATGAAGTTGTAGCGGCTCTGCACCTGATGCGGCGCGATTACGCGGCCCGCCAGCCCGAGCTGGTCGAGTTCCATGTCGAGGTCCGCCGCCTGCTGCTTCGCGGCGACCTGCTGGCCGTCCCAGAACAGCCGCACGCCCTGCGCCTCGTCCCAGCCGAAAGCGACGTGGTGCCATGCCTCGGGCGTCGGCGGGGTCGGGATCTTCCAGCTCACGCGCACGCGCGAAAGATTGGCGTCGGTCACGAAGGCATCGAAGCCGTGGCCATTCCAGTCGATGCGCAGGAACGCCATGTCCCAGCTCGTATGGTCGCCCGCGCTGGCGCGGAAGATCACGAAGGGCGCTTCGCCCACCGGCTTGTGGCTGCGCCAGAAGAACGAGAGCGTGCCGCGCTGCGCCAGCATGTTACCCGGCGCTTCCCACGCGACGTAGCCGCCGTCGGTCCAGCGCCCCGCGCCCTTGACCGCGCCGTCCGGCACGATCGAGACGTCGCTCTTGAAGTTGGGCACCGCCGCCCCGCCGGAGACGGTGGCGTCGAACGCGTCGTCCAGCGGCGCGCGGAACAGCAGCCCGTCGGCATCCTGCGCCTGCGCGCCGGGCACCGCGACACACAGGCCGGCCACGGCCAGAGCGAGGGAAGAACAGGCCCGATTAGCCACGAAACGCCGAAAGGTATGCAACACGCGGATGTCTCTCCCTCGCAGGATCAGACGCTTGGCCCGTCCCATTCGCCTTAAACCCCATCCATGACACCGGTATCAATTCAGGTGCAAGGGCAAATTCTGGTGGCGGACGGACGTTTTGATGGGCGGTGTCATTGTTTCGAGCGAGCGCCTTCAACCTGAGATTGCAAAAGTGTTCCCGAAGTGATGCACCGCGAAGTTGGTCATCCTCGTCTCCCACAGCCGGCAATGCTGTTTGCAGACGGCTATCCTGTTCGCATCCTTTAGTGAGGGCGCATAAATGGGGCGTCTGCAGACCGGCCGGAGACTCCTTTGTTGGCGATGCGCCAAACCAAAGGCGACGGGCAGCTATCTGCCAATCTGAGCCGGTGAGCCTCCGTTCCGCAAGCGGCCATACGCGCTATCGCCATCGGGGCGCGCAGGCAGGTCAAAGCGCCTGACCTAGCTTACTTGGTTAGTGTCAGTTCGGGTGAGATATTTGCATGTGGGAATATCGTTGCGCCAAATCTGGACACCAGGTGCTGCGCTACACTCTTGCGGTATCGCAGCTGCCGCTCGCGTGTCGGGCTGTGGTATACGCCTACAGCTTTCCAGTAGTCATGAGTTGCTCGGAGCCCGGACAGGAATATCCATTTTGCCGCTTGCACGTTGAAGCAGGGGTCGTGGATCAGCCATTTGCGGACCAATGCAGGTTCGCGCCCCACGAGTGTCGCGCGGCGATCTGGATGAGAAAGCGCGACAATCAAGATGAGAATCCGGTG
>NZ_JARVRY010000042.1:0-46436 GCF_030209485.1 Novosphingobium sp. fls2-241-R2A-195 | reverse complement strand
GCTCTCGTCGTGGACGATGAACCGCTCGTACGCGCGAGCACGGCCGACATGCTGGTCGATCTCGGGTTCGAGGTCGTGGAAGCTGCTTCGGGTCACGAAGCGCTTGCGCTCATCAGATCCGACGTCCGCATCTGTGTCATGATCAGCGACCATCTCATGCCCCACATGACGGGGGTCGAACTGGTAAGCGCGGCTCTCGCTATCCGGCCGTCGCTGCCGGTTCTTATCGTCTCGGGGTATTCGGACGCGATCGGCTTTGCATCGGACCTGCCGCGATTGAGCAAGCCGTTTCGGCAGGCAGAACTGTCGATCGCGCTTGAAAAGATCATGCCGGCGAAGGAAGCCGGTCCAATCATTGTGAAGGTGGTAGAAGAACCGTTCGGAACTCCGACCATCCCCATTTCCTGACAGCGTCACATGAATGATCAGTTGCGCTAATTGGACCGCTTCGGCTATCCTTTTACGCCTCACTTTGTCAACGCGACCTAGAATGTCGGCTTTCAGGCCTAGGCACAACGCCGATGATAGACTGGCATGGGTCGAAACTGTAAAACGCGCCTTCAGTACGGCTGTCAAATGACTTCTCTCCGGGCATCCGTAATTGCAAAGGCCAGTAGTTTCTTACAATCGACGATAAGCGGAAACTAGCCGGTCAAGCCCTTGGCAAATGCCTGCCAGCCGGGCGTGGCATTAAGCAGGATCCGCAGCGCTTGCGTCGCGACGAAGAACCCACCGCCCCATAGCGTCGCGGGATGCAGCTTGCCGCGCGATCGAATGTCGTAGATCACCAGGGCGGTGAGGAGGACATCGGTCAAGACGATGCCACCGATCGCGGGAGCGAGGCCGACATGGGTAAAGCGCGTGATCCGCGCGAGTGGCGTCGTTAATATCGCCGCTGTCCCGAGCAGCATCAATCTCTTGTGCCAGGCGGCACGCTGGCGCAGCATCAGGGCCGTACCAACGAGTACCGCAAAGGTGAAGATTGCGCCGAGCGGGAAAATCAGGGGTGGGCCTTGAGGCGGAAGATGATTGGCTGTGGCAACTTGCTTGGTGATGATCGCTGTCGCGACGCCCAGCGGCACCATCACCAGGCCCAGTGCCAATGCTACAACCCCGACGATTCTGTGAATGTCGGCGCGCCCGGCGGCTATCAGTCCGGTTTGCGTTAAATAGAGCAAGATCCAGCCCGTGAACGCCAAACCGTGGAGGTGCAGCAACGTGGACATCGGCTTGGCGCCGAACATGGGCGCTAGGTAATAGCTTGGCGCGAAGCCAACAAACGTGGCTATAGCGATAACGCACGCCATCGTAGCGAAGAATCGTCGTTCATCCGTAAGGTGTGTCGGAGCCCCTTTCGTCAGTGCTACCATGTTTTCCTCCAGTATTACGGGAGAGATCTGCACACCTTGACAGAGGTTCGCAGCTATAATCTCTAAATATCAGTGCCATATCAATACAATGCTACTGCATTGAAAAGTGATTAATCTCAGATTCGATCTATTATATCAGATTGACCGAATTTTCGACATAGAATCCGACTTGCGACTTGCGACTTGCCCTGTCGTTCGATTAAATCACTGATGCTAGCGATCGGCTGGCTAGATCGGGGCACAGCAGCAGCTATTTCTGGCTAGTACTCTAAACCTTCTATTCCGCTTGCGGAGTTCTTGCGCAGTGCGTGGGACAAAAGCGGACGTGCCGATCTCGATAGTATTCCCGCGCCTACAGCGAACCACTCGCGTGCGCCTCGGGATTAATTTGGAAACGATTGCCCGGAAATAAGCAGTGTAGTTGGTCTGAAGAAATTTTAACATGGCCGTTCGACCCATGTTGGAGCATAACTGCCAGAGGTGTGTTCCCAGGCCTATCCGTTACTTGGTTGGTAAGGCAACTATATCCACCGCGTGCCGGGGGTCGGTGAAACAGGTCCCTGCTGCGGCTCTCTTCTGGCTGCTGAGGTGGGAGGCCATGCGGCTCGACCCATATCGGAGGGTTGTCGTCAAAAGTGCATAGTCGAGGGCGGTGGGTATGTACTCAGGCCTTGTGAGGCGCGGCGACTTGCAGGGGATCGCCGCGCCGTCCTACGTACACTTGTGACCGGATTGTCCTGTAATTTCATGATATTGGAGATGCTTCGGCGCGTTTACTGTGATCCGAAAGGAGATTCGGTATGCGCCAGGGTACTTATACATTGACCAAGGCTGAGATGGTTGCTGCCATCCAGCGGGACGCTGGATTGTCAGCCTCAGGCGCTTTGGCAATAGCCGAAGGAATTCTTGCGCAAATGGCTGAAGCGCTTGAGCGAGGCGAAAGCGTCAAGATCACGCATTTCGGCACATTCGCACTCCTCGACAAGCGTGCTCGGATCGGTCGTAATCCCCGAAGCGGTGAAGCGCATACCGTCTCGGCGCGCAGGGTTGTCACCTTTCGGCCCAGTGAGGCATTGAAGAGCCGTGTCGCTCGGCCGCTGCCAAACGCCGCCGACAAATAAGGGCCGGTTCAATCGCCTCTTTCGGATAACCGGCATTCGCTGCGGCGAACTCTTCTGCTCTCGCGCGTTACATCAATGACATAGCGAGAGGAGAAGAAAATGATGTCGACCACCGAACGTGCGCGAATGCACGACGACTTGAAGAACGTCGGCCTTCGCGCTCAGGCCACCGCCGCCGGGCTGGTCCAGCTCTGCAGGGAACTCACCGCCGCCGGCGTGTTGGACCAGGCTGCCGTCGATCGCGTGAAGCACGCGATAGCCGACGAGATCGCGCTGACGGCACCTCGGCCAATTCCGCGTGCAAGTTTCCGCGAAGAGGTTTGCGAGCGGCTGGACGCCCTGTTCGCCGGTGATGAGAAGGTTGGGCCCGCCGAACGGCTGTCGTTCGCCACGCAGGATGAGAGTTGATAATGTCTTGGCGTATTGGCGCGGACACAGCTCAATCATAACTGCGGCGCAGTTCCGCCAGTCCAGCGCCATCGTTGGTACGGGCGCGGTTTCTTGTGTTCGCCGTTTGCAGGCATGCACCGGTGTGATCTCGAATGTCGAACTGGCGGGCGTAAATGCACCGGCCGATTAGAGCGGATTTCGACTGGTATGAATCGGCAGGGATTCCCTACGATAGCGTTTTGTGAATCATAATCCGTGCTCGTGAAGGAGGCTGGCATGGATCGGTCACCCGCTTTCGATGGATTTGCACTCGCGGCTTTTGGCAGCGATCGATACCGGATTGAGCTGCCGGGCGGCGGCGGCGCGATTTGGCGTTGCCCCCTCGACGGCGATCCGTTGGCATGCGCTTCGGCGCGACACGGGCGCCTTTGCCGCCAAACCGCAAGGCGGTGAGGTGCGTTCGCGCCGGATCGAGGAGCAAGCGGCGGAAGTCCTCTCTGTATAGGAGGCGCGGAAGGACGTTTCGCTGGGAGAACTACGGGTGGAGCTGGCCGCAACCGGACTGACCGTCTCGGTAGCGGGACTTCATCGGTTTTTCGTGCGCCGGGGCATGACGCGCAAAAAAAGACTGGCCACGCAATCGAGCAGGACCGTCCCGACGTCCTGAAGCAGCGGCATGATTGGTTCGAGAGGCAGGTCGATCTCGAACCAGGACGCCTGGTCTTCATCGATGAAACTTGGACCGCCAACAACATGACCCGCAGTCATGGCCGCTGTGCCAAAGGCGAGCGACTGCGGATGGGTTTCCCTCACGGGCACCGCAAGACCACCACGCTGGTCGCGGCTCTGCACATAACGGGCATGGTCGCACCGATGGTACTGGACGGTCCCATCAACGGCGATTAGTTCGAGGCCTACGTGGCCCAGGTTCTCGTAGCTGAACTGCGGCCCGGTGACGTCGTCATAATGGACAATCTATCGAGCCATAAGCGTCCGGCTGTCCGGGATCGGATCGAAGCAGCAGGTGCGACACTGCGCTTCCTTCCGCCCTACAGCCCGGACTTCAATCCGATCGAGAAGGCCTTCTCCCGCCTCAAGGCCTTGCTCCGGAAAATCGGCGAGCGAACGGTTGGCGGTCTGTGGAGCCTCATCGGCAAGCTCGTCGACATCTTCCAGCCCGCCGAATGCGCCAATTACTTCAGCTCTTGCGGATATGATCCAGACTGATCGAAATCCGCTCTAGAGCGCGGCAGTGGAGCGCTGGGCCCACCGCATCAGCTCGCCAGTAAGCATCGATTGCTGAGAGCTCGAGCGCCGGGTATGGCGGCCGAGGAGGATCCAGTAAAACAATGGGAGAGGGATGCGGGCGACGAAAATTGTCATATTCAGCGCAAGATCAATAATGTACCGTGCATTTGCGACCCGAAGGGCTCTGCAGCCCTTACAAAACTGGCCCGGTCCTCTCTGAGTGCCGGGCCTTCTTGTCCTATCAGTCGGCCGGTGCCTTTTCTGTAGCACCCTGGTCTGGCCCGGGGCGCTGAAGAATTTTCGTGCTCGCACCCACGATCGCCATGCCGAGAAGAAAGATGAGGATCATTCCGCCGACAATGTACCGCAGGTTCTTCGGCTTGCCGCCTTCGTGACCGCCGGCGGGCGTAATGGTATCTTGGTCGCGATGGGGCAAGGAAATCTCCGTGGCAATGATGGCGGTCGTGGGGGAAGTGGCCCGACCGCTTACCGATGAGAGCGATTGCCGGGCCACAGGTGCAGGAACACCCGTTTACTCAAAGAGACGGACTGAAAATTCGTTCCATGGATGACAGCGTGAAACGTTTGCCGCACGAACTCTACAATCGCTGACTGGGACTGCGGCAAGGAAATGGCCTATCATCGGGGCCTTACGCTGGCGAGCAATCTTGAAGTCTATCCGTGCGATTTGCAGTCGCCCTGGCAGCGCGGCTCCAACGAAAACACCAATCGTGTGCTGCGGCAGTATTTTCTTATCGGAGCCGATCTGCGGCTATACAGCCAGGCCAAGCTGAGTGCCGTTGCACGGCAACTCGGCGAATGACCGAGGAAAACGCTCGAATACCAAACGCCCGCGGAGCGCCTTCAAGCTTGTATTGCCTCCACTCGTTGAACTCACCGCCGAGTGCGATCATTCACGCTTTGCATAAGGTGCCCCGCAGTCTCCATCCAGTTGGCGAAGGAAGGCTGCTGCTTGCGCGAGGGTGGCTTGCTGATCTGCTTCTGATTGCCGATCCCAAGTGCGGTAGGGCATGGCCAGCCGATAGTTTGCGCCCAGCTTATCACGATGAAGGGCGAGGAAGTTCCAGTACAGGGCATTGAACGGGCATGCATCTTCGCCAATCCGCTCTTTGACGTTGTAGCGGCAAGTACCGCAGTAGTCCGACATCCTGTTGATGTACGCGCCTGATGAAACATAAGGCTTTGATCCAAGCAGCCCGCCATCGCCAAACTGGCTCATGCCCAGCGTGTTGGGCAATTCCACCCACTCATAGGCGTCGAGATAGATTTCGAGATACCACAGATGCACCTGCTTGGGATCGGCGCCGATCAGCAGTGCGAAATTGCCCGTTACCATCAGCCGCTGGATATGATGCGCGTGCGCCGTCGCGAGCGTTTGCCCGATCGTTTCCGACAGACAATGCATCTGGGTGTCGCCGGTCCAGTACCAGTCCGGAAGCGCCCGGTCATGTTCCAGGAAATTGCGATCGACATAGCCGGGGCCTTCACGCCAGTAGATGCCGCGCATGTACTCGCGCCATCCGATGATCTGGCGGATATAGCCTTCGACCGAATTGAGCGGGGCACGGCCCTTGCGATATTCGGCTTCAGCGCGGCGGCACAAGTCGAGCGGGTCGAGCAGTCCCGAGTTGATGTAAGGCGACAGGATCGAGTGCCACAAGAAGCGCTCGCCGGTCAGCATCGCGTCTTCATAGTCGCCGAATTGCGGCAGTGCGTTTGCGAAAAAGCTGGCGGCTTGGCGTTCGGCGTCTGCGGCGGTCACAGCATAATTGAAACTGTCCAGATCGCCCGGATGGTCGGCAAACCGGTCTTCCACCAGTGCGATGACCTCGCGCGTGATCGCGTCAGGCGTAAAGCTCAGCGGACGCGGCATGAGCAGGTCGGCCTGCGCGGGCTTCCGATTGTCCTTGTCGAAATTCCAGCGCCCGCCAGACGGTTTGCCATCGTCCATCAACAGCCCGGTCTTCCTGCGCATTTCGCGATAGAAGAACTCCATCGTCAGTTCGCGCCGGTCGCTTGCCCATGTATCGAATTCGCCGTGCGAGCACACGAATCGCGTGTCCTTGCGGATCTCGACCGGCACGCCGAACAGCGTTTCCCAGCTATCCAGCATAGCGGTGACGCGCCATTCTCCCGCCTCGGTGACGACGATCCGTTCAGGGTCATGCCGTTGGATCGCCCGAGCGACCTCGCCTGTAAAACTGCCGCTGTTTTCAGGATCATCCAGCCGCAGATAGTTCACGCGCCATCCTGCTTCCTCCAGAGCCTGGGCATGATGGCGCATCGCTGAGAGAACGTAGGCCAGCTTGGTCTTGTGGTGGCGAACGTAGGTCGTCTCATCGGCGACTTCCATCATCAGCACGACGGCATCGCCGGGGTCAGCCCCGCGCAGCGACGACAGAGCGAGCGACAACTGGTCACCCAACACGGGAATGAGCGTTGTCATGGCTGCTCCATCTCCCCTACCCCGCGGCAGCGATCCGAGCAGAACTTGACTTTGTCCCAGTCACGCGCCCATTTTTTTCGCCACGCGAACGGCCGCTGGCAGGAGAGGCATATCTTGGTCGGCAAAGTCAGCTTGTGGTGCGGCATGTGGTCTCAACGCACCAGATGCAGGTTGGAAGCAAATTAAGACTGACCAGCTCGTCGCTCCGGCCATTCTTAGGGGCGCCGTCTCAGACATCTGACTGGCCGCAAGCAGGTACCGCACGTCAGCGGCATCGGACGAGGTGATGCCGCTGGCGAACTTTTCAGGGGATCAGCCGATCGGCGCGCAGCCGCTCGAACAGGGCGAGAAACGCATCGTCGGTGGGCTGATAGGCGGTGAAGCCCAAACGCCGGCTCTTGGTCATATCGGCCACGACCTCGATCGGCCGGCCCAGATCGGCGTCTGTATGCCATGGCGAGGCCAAGCGCGCGAGATCGGGCTCTGTGAGGCCCTCGCGAGCAGCAATCTCACGCCACAACCCTGCATCATCCGCCATCTGCTGCTCCAAAGGCCAAACTTTGCCGTCGAACGGTGCAGCCTCGATGCCGAACCAGTCGGCGATGCGGCTCCACATCCACTGCCAGCGGAAGATGTCGCCGTTGACGACGTTGAACGCCTGGTCATGCGCCGCATTCGTCTCTGCCGCCCATAGCAAGTGGCGCGCGAGTTGCGCGGCATCGGTCATGTCCGTGAGCCCTGACCATTGCGCAGCAGAGCCCGGGAAAGCGAAGGGTCGTCCGGTCTCACGGCATAGCGTCGCGTAAACGGCTAGCGTCGTGCCCATGTTCATCGCGTTGCCGACAGCCAGCCCGATTACAGTGTGCGGGCGATGGACGCTCCAGGTAAAGCCGTCGCGCGCAGCTGCCGCGAACACCTCGTCTTCCTGGGCGTAGTAGAAATTTTCGACGTCGAGGCGGCCCTGTTCCTCGCGAAACGGTGTCTGTGGCAGAACACCTTTGCCATAAGCCTCGAACGGCCCGAGGTAATGCTTCAGCCCTGTAACCAGCGCGACGTGACGGGAACCGCCGGGTTTGGACAAACCATTCAGCAGATTACGCACCATCGCTGAATTGACGCGGATATTCTCCGCCTCGCTGTCCTGCCTCAGCCACGTGGTGATGAACACCGCGTCCGGGACGATGCCGTGCAGTGCCTGCGCGGTGGCGAGGGGATCCTGCAGATCCGCGGCAATCGGAAGCACCCCGGATTGAGCATTGGGCCGCCGCGCCAGGCCTTGGACAGTCCAACCCTGTTCGACCAGAAGCCGCGCTGTTGCACTGCCGACTATGCCGCTTGCTCCTACCACCAATGCCGTCTTCGCCATGTGTATCTCCTTGTTGCGTGGGACCTAGGCATTGGCGCCTCCATCTTCTAGACGGCACCATTCACTCACCCAGGCACCAAAAGGTAACCACATGCAGCCCGGAACGTCGGACGACGAATGGCGAGAGGATTGCGCGCCCCGCCGCGTGCTGGAGCTTTTCGCAACGAAGTGGACCAGCATGGTCCTTCACACTCTCCACGCCCGTCACGGCGGAACTGCGCGCACCGGTGTGCTTCTGCGCAGCCTGCCTGGGATCTCCAAGAAGATGCTGACCCAGACGGTGAGGGATATGGAGGCCAGCGGCCTGCTGGCCCGGCATGTGCAGAGCGCGATACCGCCGATGGTGGAATATAGCCTCACCGATCTTGGCCGCAGGTTCGTCGAGCCGGTCGAACTTCTGTATGGGTGGGGCCGCGACAATACCGATGCTCTGGATCAACTCGTCCCGCGCCCGAGTTCACGCCGTTCCTGAAAAATGTGGCCGCCGTTGCAACGCTCGGGTGTTTGACTATCCCGATGACTGCTTGCATCCGGCGCGGCTTGCGGCTTTCACGGCAAAGCTCCTCGACCGATATCGTCGGGGCCTGCGCTCCGCAATGACGCTCGACCTGCGCGCCAGGGCGCTCTATTTGCGAGGCCATGCTGCATGTCGTCCATCATCCCGGTTACGCGGTCGAGACCGAGCGCACGGGCACTTTTCCGCATGACAAATATGCGCTGGTCATGCGGTTGCTGGGCGAAAGCGGCGTACCGATGACGGTCCATGCGCCCGAAGTCATGCCGCGAGAATGGCTCGACGCTGTCCACGACCCGGCCTATGTCGCGCAAGTCATCGGTTGCGTGGTGCCGGCGGCCAAGCAGCGCCGGATCGGTTTCGCGATCGACGAGCGGATTTCCCGGCGATCGCAGCTTTCGCCCGGGGGAACGTGGCTGGCGGCGAAGCTGGCGCTACAGCACGGATATGCGGCAAATTCCGCTGGCGGCAGCCATCACGCCCTCGCCGATACCGGCGCGGGCTATTGCGTCTTCAACGACCTGGCGCTTGCCGCCAACAGACTGATCGAAGAGGGGGACGTATCGCGCATCCTGATCCTTGATCTCGATGTGCACCAGGGCGATGGTACTGCGGCGCTGACCGCAGGGCGCAGCGACATCTTCACGCTGTCCATTCATGCCGAGAAGAATTTCCCCACCCGCAAGGCGCGTTCTTCACTGGATGTCGGACTACCCGACGCAACGGGCGATGCCGGCTATCTGGAAGCTCTGGCCGGATCGCTGCCCATGGTCCTCGATCGGTTCGTGCCGGACCTGATCTTGCTGCAGGCAGGCGTCGATGCCCATGCGGACGACAAGCTTGGCCGGCTGTCCCTGACCGACGAAGGCCTCGCGAGCCGCGACCGCTATGTGGCGACAGAGGCGAAGCGGCGCGGCATTCCCTTGGCAAGCACCCTGGGCGGTGGGTACGGCGCGGACCGCGAAGCCGTGGCCTTGCGACACGCGCGAACGATCCTCACCCTTTCCGCCGCCATCGCGGCGAGAGACGTCGCCTGATTGCGCGGGTTTACCGGGCCGCCTTCCTCTCGGCATCGAGCCGCTCGACCAGCCTTTCGATCTCGTCGGGATTGAGAACCCAAGTGCGCGTTTTGCGGCCTTCGCGGAACACGGGCTGCGTCAGAAGGATGCGCGCCTGCTCCTTGGCAAAAGGCTGGAAGAGCGCGAAGTGCATAACGCATTCGAGCATCAATCCGATTACCGGCGTCTTGCCATCCAGATCGATAAGCGTTGCGGGCTGGTCCCAAGGGATGTTCATCATAGAGCGCGCCTATCGCGGATTATCAAGAATGCAAAGGTTCAGTACCTTCTCCCGCACTACCGCAGAATGCCGCGACCTCCTGACGTCAGTCCCGTTGGCCGATTGCTTTGTACCATCCGCAGCGCGATGGGCGTAAAGATCAGCAAGGCAGGGCTACACTTCCAGAACCGGACAGGCCGCAGCTTGGGATAAGCAATTGGCACCTGAACGTCCCGTATGGATCGGTTCACATGGCTAGCGAGACACCATTAAGAAGTCGGGAACGGCGGGGATTGGTAGATAAGCGGCGGGACGAGCGCACCGGGCGTTCCGATCACCACATGCTCATAAATTGCCGCAGCGATCGTACTGCGGCCCAATGTCTCAGTGGCCAATTGTAGAAGCAGGAGTGAAGCAAGGCCCAGCCACCACGCGGGATGCACCTTCCCGTAGCGCCGCTTGTCCCGCACGATGCCCGCCACCGGAAATGCGATCATGCCAATGAAGACTGCCGTCAGCATCGAATACATCAGCATCGGGGCGGGCAACAGCCTTCCAAATGAAGGGCCCATGATAGCTGCCATGCCGCATATGATCAGGCGTGGATGCCACTCGCGATCGCGCCGCTTTACCACGCCACCGATCAAAAGAGACGCGAACAGCATCACGCTGAGCGGGTTCATCAATAAAAACTGCGCCGGCAGGAAGAAGAAGGGTACTGCCGCCTTTTGAACGCTCAATACCGTTGACAGGGTCCCGACCACAACCATGGCCACAGCCCAGCCAACGGCCAGCCACCCTAATTTGCGATGAAGCCTGATCGATCCGGTTGCGGCGAGGGACACCTGCGAGACAAACAGCAGGACCCAACCCATGAATAAAATTGCGTGGAGATGCACAGAAAAGGGAGCGCGAAAGGACGATATGCCCATTGCAGCAAAGAACGAAAACGCGCTGACATTAATGAGCGCCATGACGATGGCCGTGATAGCAAAGAAACGCGTCTCCGCCGCGAAGAACTGCCGATTTGCAATCGCTGTGCCCATTGCGCCCCGCCCCCGCAGCTTGACCCTCACTTACGGCCCTATATTACTACAATCCTTCCCATGCGTCGAGCAGTTGCCGCGGCTTGCTGAGCGGCGGCCAGGACGCTCCGAACGTCAAGAGCGTGTCACCTCGCCCAAGCTTGGCTACCGGCAGCGCGGCTAGGTCTTCCCACGTCATCGTGTCGTACCCTGCATCAGGAGACTAGCCCTCGCCTGCCGCTGATGCCTTGGAGAAGCGCGCCATCGAGTCAGTGATAATGACGTCGGCGTGAAGCGGGGGATGAGGCCAGCGAAAGGCCGTGCGGCTACATTCATCGCGCGCGAGCCTCGTTCCATGCCCTTGCGCTGAAGCGCCAATACCGAATTCGGAACCGATCTATACCCTCGGCATTTTCCGGTTCGGAAAATGCCACATACTCCACGCAACCAAGCAGTGATACGACACCACAAACGGCTTATGACCACGGAACATGCCTCTACTCGATCGACCCAGATCGTCACCGCCGCCGACACGGAGAATGAGCCGAACAATGCGGACCAACAGGCTCAATGGGCGAGCCGGGTCATGCAGGCGTACCGAGCCTCGCTCGTGAATGTTCACCGGCAACTTGCTCCCTTGCGCACCTGACGATTGGGTTTGGCGCACAGGGTGGCAGGCCTCCCATACTGCTCGCATCTCGAAGAGTCTTGTCGGGTCCGCGATAACGGGGGTTGTCGCTCAGCGGAAGGGGGTTCTGGAACGGCTAAATCATTCCGGGTGGCATTCATTCAAAGCCCGCGTGCAACCGTTGCCGGTTCGCGGAGTTGACGGCAGCACAAAGAGCAATGTGAGGTGAGGTAAATGGCTGATCCCAATCCGTCGCACGCGACCACCGTCGTCGAGACTCGCCGCAGTTCCGGAGCGAGTGTTGTCATCGCGATCGCCGTGCTTCTCGCCGTGATTGCAGGCGTTTTCTTCGTGAGCCAACTCACTAGCAGCGAGACTGCGAAGAACAACGCGATCACCAACGCCGCCGACAGCATGAGCAATGCCGCGGACAAAGCCGGCGACGCCGCTGAAGGCGCAACCAAGTGACACTGCGGGCGATCCGGCGGGCCGTGGCAAGGAACGATCGGCAGCGGCCTGCGTTTTTCGCCACCACTACAATCTCGATGTCGGGCAGTGGTGTTGAGCGTCACTAATTGTGTGCTAGTTGCCGCCGCCACTGTTGTGTGGGGCGATTCGATGTGTGGGTCTCTTCCACCGAGGCACATGGCGGCGTAGCCGGCGGGTTCAATTCCCGCCCACCGCCTTTCCCTTTCGCGGGACGATGTGAGAAGATTTCTCACATCCCTGCGGTCCAGCCATGACGCCGTCTCGCTTCGGATTGGCTCTTTTTGGCGGACGTCGGCACCGCACGTTTGCCCATGAGTCCGCAGTTGCAGGTGTCAAGGTTGACGCTGTATTCGTAGGTGGCCTGCAGCACCGTGACCTGGTCCAGTAGCCGCTTCTCGCGCTTGAGGATACCGGGCACGTTCCCAAACAGGAGGGCGAGGATCGGACTGTCGTTGTAAGCCTCGAGCAGCAGTCAGACGCCGTGCTGGGTGAGGCGGTGGGAGCTTAGGATTACCTCGGGAAAATCCACCTTGCGTGGACGGCCCCGGCGCCCCGGCTTGGGCAGCAGGGGCGCTAGGCGACCCCATTCTCATCAGTCAGATCACTGAGATAACCCGACGCCGAAGTCGGCGAGGACGATCCTTGCGCCGCGCTCGGCGAAGGCCATCGCCGTGCCGCCACCGATCCCACCTCCGCCCCCGGATAAGAAGACGATCCGTCCGGTTACGTCCATCTTTGTATTGCCACGTTGTAATTGATCAGAAATCGACCGGGGCACGCGTCACGCGCATCGCCTCGCGAAGGGGGCGGTGCCTGTCCTCGTCTGCCCCCTGCACGTCGATCACGAGGGAGATGTGGAGATGTGGGCATAATTCAGAAAAAGGTCCAGCAAGCAGCGCTCTCCCTCGTCGAGGTTCCGCAGCGGCTTGGCGTCGAGTTGCTTGCGCCCTCCTTCGATGAGGGGAGTGCAAGCCGCATGGAACGCGGCGCGTTCGGCGCGCGGATATGCTCCCCGCAGCGCGGCGCGGTCTGCAGCGGTGCGGCCGGCCCAGTTCGCCGCAAAAGGTTCGAGGGCTTCGAAGCCGGCGGGCAGGTTCGCGGTCATCGTGCATTTTCCGCCTGATGGCGCTCAACCGCAGCGGCGACCTGCTGGTATAGATGGCGGCACAGGACTTTCTGGGTCTGGAAATGGATATGCTTGAGCGCGCCGCTGCTCCATGAATCGCATAAAGGTGAGAAATTGGCAACCTTGAGGTCGGAGCCGCCTCTGCAAAAGTGCTCAATGATCCAATAAATGCTGTGCCCCAAAGTTTTCGTGATCAATCGTATTGACATGACTCCTCAATCTGAACACTCATATATCTCAACGAATGAGTGATTGACGATCCGAAATACTTCCAGGGCAGAGAACATGCGATCGAGTCTTTGTCCGATCCGTTCACGAATATTATCCGCTTCGTCCAACTACTCCATGGCGCTGTTATTTATATAACCTTCAACAAGGTTCGCTTCCGGACCGTCATGCCGAATGTTGCGGCACTCGCTGAAACCGCATCTCGGTGCAGTTCGTCAGTTCAAACATCGATCAGGTTTCGTGCCCGCATCAGAGCCTCGGGGTCGGGAGCCCTGCCAAGAAAAGCGTAAAAGGACGCCATTGGAGCACGGGTGTCGCCGACGCTCAGGATCTCTTTACGGAACCGCTCTGCCAGGCGGGCGTCGAAGATGCCGCCTGAGGCTGCGAAAGCCTCAAAAGCGTCCGCGTCGAGCGTTTCGGACCAGGCATAGCTGTAATACGCGCTCGCATAGCCGCCGTCGAAGATATGTGTGAAATAGGGAAGGCGATGCCGCAGACCGACTGCCGGGGGCATGCCAAGCCTTTCAAGCTCAGAAACGACGAAAGCGCGCGGATCTGCAGAAGCTTGCTCGCAGGTGTGAATGGCCAGATCAATCAGCGAGCAGCCGATGAGTTCGGTCGTGGCGAAACCCTGTCCGTAGCTGAGTGCACTGCGGATCGCCTCGATCAGCGTCTCGGGCACGCCGAACCCGGACAAGACTTCCTTGCTGACGATCCAGTTTTCCATCAGCTTGCTCGGGAATTCGACAAAGTCGCGGGCCACCGCCGTGCCCGACTGGCTGGGGTAGGTCACCCGCGAAAGAAGGCCATGCAAGGCATGGCCGAACTCGTGGAACAGCGTGCGCGCCTCGTCGATCGACAGGCGCGTGGTGCCAGTGTCCGGCGGCGGCGCACCCGCGAAGTTGGCAACGAGATAGACGACCGGAAGCACTGCTCCATCCATCGCTTCCTGCACGCGCAAAGTGCCCATCCAGGCCCCGCCGTGCTTTTCCGGCCGGGCAAGATAATCGGTGAACAGCAATCCTACAGGGCCAGTTGCCTTGTCTCGGACCTCCCAGGCCCAGACATCGGGATGATAGCCGGGGATGTCCTCGCGACGCGTGAAGCTCAGTCCGTAAAGCCTGGCAGCCGTATCGAAGGCCGCCTGCCGGACAGCGTCCAGACGCAGATGCTTCGCCACCGCGGCGCCGTCCAGGGCATAGCGGGAGCGGCGCACCTGTTCGGCGTAGAAGCGCCAGTCCCACGCAGCGAGTGTGAAGGCGCCGCCTTCAGCATCGATCAGCGCCTGCAGCTCGGCCGCCTCCTCCGCGGCGCGGCGCTTGCCGGGCTCCCACAGCTGCTCCAGCAGAGCAAGCGCGGCGGCAGGCGTGTGAGCCATGCTGTCCTCCAGCGCATAATGCGCATGGTCGGCGTACCCGAGCAGGATTGCCCGCTCGTGCCTGAGCGCCAGGATTTCAGCGATGATGGGCCAGTTGTCATGTTCCCCGCCATTGCAGCGCCCGGTAAAGGCGCGCCACAGCTTTTCCCGCAAATCGCGGCGCGTGGAAAAGCTCAGGAAGCTTTCATAGTCGGTGCGATCAAGGGTCACGTGGAAGCGGCCCGGAGCGCCTGCTGCTGCTGCCCGCGCGGCAGCCGCGTCACGTTGGGAGGGAGGCAGCCCGGCGAGGTCATCCTCGCCAAGATCCAGAATCCAGTCGGCGGTTGCCGCCAGGACGTTATGGCCGAACTTCACGGAGAGATCTGAAAGTCGGGACTGAATTGCGGCAAAGCGTTCCTTGTGCTCAGCCCCCAGAGCCGCGCCGCTTCGCCGGGCGCCGGCGTAACTGGATTCGACCAGCCGCACTTGCGCCGGCGTCAGGCCGGCATCATGGCGTAACGCATGGACTGCAGCGATGCGCTTGGCGAGCGCGGCATTATGGTTGATCACGGTGGAATGAGCGCTCAGCAGCGCCGAGACCTCGGCCTCGATAGCGCGGATGCCCGCCGCTGCGTGCGCTGAGGATAGTGTCCAGAACAGGCGGCGGACCCGGCCAAGCGCTTCTCCCGACCGCTCCAGAGCAGCGATGGTGTTCTCGAACGTCGGCGTTTCTGCCTGTTCCGCGATCCCGATCACTTCCGCGCGGTGCCATGCGGTCGCGACCTTCAACGCGGGCAGGAAGTCCTCCGCCCGCACCAGCGCAAACGGCGGGGCGCCGAGCGGGCCGTCCCACGGACGCAGAAGCGCATTTGTCAGATGATCATTCAACGGACTGGACCTCGTCGGTGTATACGTCGAAGCGCGCCAGGGTCGCTGGCCCGAACGCCGTCGTCAAGGCAACGTCGGTAGCATCGCGGCCGCGCGCCATCAGGATGCGGCCGATACGCGGTTTGTTGTGGCGGGCATCATGGGTATACCAGCTGCCATCGATGTAGACGTCGAACCAGGCGCTGAAGTCCATCGGCGCGTCGGCTGCCGGCACCCCGATATCACCCAGGTAACCCGTGCAGTAGCGCGCGGGAAGGTTCATGCACCGGCACAGCGTGATGGCGAGATGCGCGAAATCGCGGCAGACGCCCTGACGCTCCTGATAGCCGTTCCAGGCCGTCTTGTCGGGCCGGGCATAGTGGTAACCGAATTCAATGTGCCGGTGCACGAAATCGACGATCGCATCCACGCGGTCGCGGGCATTGCTGTAGTGCCCGAAGTTACTCCAGGCCACGTCCATGAGCCGGTCGGTTTCGCAATAGCGGCTGCCCAGCAGGAATGGCATAACGAAATCTGGAAGGTCCTCGACCGCCATTTGCGGGCCGTTGGCAGGACGCATGTCCGGCTCGCCGTTGTCTTCAATGACGAATTCGCAGGACAGGGTCACGCCGCCAGGTGGTATGCTGAGGCGCGTCGCGACGTTCCCAAAGACGTCCTCGAACTGATAGAGAGGAATGTCGGGATCGGCCAGCAGGCGCTGGGGCGTGCGCAGGTCCTGATGCCGCGAGGGGTGAAGGCTGAGCATCGCCATCATCGCGGTCTTCGTTTCGGTTTCAAATCGGATATCGTAGCCACAGCGGATCAGCATGGGTGTCACTTTCCTGAAGCGCCGGAGCGCCGGCTGTTTACGGCGCCATGGCCGATTGAAGGGAACTGGTCGGGATCGGCCCGGTGCACGTCGACGGTCACGTCCATGCCGAGGAAATTGGCGGGCAGGCCGAACCAGGTGCCCGACAGCGGCAACGCCTGGTAGGGATCGCGCGCTACTGCAACGCGGATGAGCCCGCGATTGCCGATGATCCCGTTGGTGGGATCGAACTCGACCCAGCCGGAGCCGGGCAGGAAGATGCGGACCCAGGCATGGGTATTGCCCCCGCCGACGACGCCCTCGGACCGGGACGGATTGTAGACATAGCCCGAGACGAACCGGGCCGCGAAGCCGAGCGCGCGAACCGCTTCGATCATCAGCACGGCAAAGTCGCGGCAGGTCCCTTGACGCTTCTTCAATGTCTCGATCGGCGTCTGGGTGCCCTTTTCATGACGCGGGACATAAGTGAAGTCCCGCTTGATGCTGGTCGCCATCTCGGTCAGCAGGGAAATAGTCCCGGTGCTTGCCTCGTCCTTGAGGAAAGCGCGCGCCCAGTTGTCGACAATGCGCTCAGGATCGAGGTGCTGGCGCTCAATCGAGCGCAGCAGGTCGGGCATGTCCTCTGCCGAATAGGTAAAGGGAAACAGACGCGCATAATTCTCGACGTCCACCTGCGTCTGGGCGAGCGGAGCATGCTCGAGTGTCGTCTCGCTGGTAATCGTCAAGCCTGCCGTGCGGCGCTCAAACGAGGCGACGGCAACGGAATTGCCGAATACGTCGTGCAGCCAGCGCAGTTCATTGGGCTCAGGGTCGATGATCAGGCGTGCGGACAGCAATCGCTGGTCAAACGCCTCGCGCGGCCGCATCATGATGCGATGTTCACCGAGCGAGACAGGCTGCTGGTAGCGATACAGCGTTGTGTGATGGATTGTCAGCAACGGCATGGTGGAACGTCCTGATGACCTGGCGCGCAAAAGGATGCGTGCTGGGTCCGCAAGACCCCGAGCCGTTTGGTATTTTCAACGCGGATGGAGCTTCACCGTTCCTGCTGATCGGCGATCATGCAGGATCGACGGTTCCATTTCCCTTGCAATCACTTGGTTTGCAGGCCGATGATTTCAGACGACACATAGCGATCGATATCGGGGTATTTGGCCTCGGCCAGGCTCTGGCCCTCCTGCTGGATGCGCCTTTCGTGCATCAGCCCTACTCGCGCCTAGTCATCGACTGCAATCGCTCGCCCGCACGGCCTGATGCCATCCCGGAGGTCTCGGATGGCACCCCCATTCCCGGAAACCGACATCTGAGTGACCGGGCCCGCGATGCCCGGGCCGCCGCGATCCACGGGCCGTATCATGCCGCGATCGCGGCGCTCCTTGATACCCGGCTTGCTACCGCCAAGGAGACGGTCCTACTGTCATTGCACAGCTTCACGCCCGAAATGGACGGGATGAACCGGCCTTGGGACGTCGGGGTCCTGCACGGTTCGGGACGGCCTGGGTTCGCCCACGCGCTGCGCGATGCACTCGCCGATCAGGCAGACCTCCTTACGCCATGGACGAGACCGACTACACGATCCCGTTCCACGCGTTTGCGCGGAATCTGAGCTACGCCGAGATCGAGGTGCGACAGGACCTTGTCGGCAACCCGTCCGGACAAGAAGCGTGGGCGACGCGTCTGGCTGATGCGGCACGACAAGCCGCTGAATTATCCTCGATGCGTGACGGCTCAGCGAAAGAACCTCCCGCTCCTGGGCAAGAACGCAGCCGGGGGCACATGGCTTGACGGCCAACTCCTGAACGAGACGGCCCTCATCGCATCAATCCTGCACTCCTCAGCGCATCTTCGATGACCTTGCGCACGCCGGCGGTGCGATGCGCATGCTGGTCATGGATAAAGGGACGGCGCGCGAAGATCGGCGGCATTGCATTGCCGACCAGGTCATTAGCCGGTTCCTGCTCGCGCGGCGCGGGCGCAGGCTTCGTTACAATACTGGCAGCCCTTCTCTCGCTTGCCTGAGCCAGTCCCCAGAAGCGGCAGATGAGCTGGGTCGAGGATATGTTCGCCTCCAGCATGTAGGCACCGCTGGCTCCGCAACCATCTTCGCTCAGGGTGTCGAGCGGAGTGCCGTGCCCCATGCCGTGGATGGCGTATTCCTCGATCACCTCGCGGCCGGATGCATCGGTCCAGGCACGGCGGGTATGGGCGCCGATAGTCTCGACATGATCCGGTGCCGTTCGCGCACCGTGCAGGGGGCGCCACTGGTCAATGATGGCCTGGGCATTGCCGTGGCTCACGGTCGCATCGGCAGTACCATGCCAGATTGAGAGCGTGGGCCACGGTCCCGCGTGGTCCGAAGCATCGCGAACCCGAGCCGTCAGTTCCAGGGCGCTCGGCATGCCGTGTCCGCGCATCCGGTCGAATGCCTGCGGAACCGTGGTGGCGCATGCGTAGGGCAGGCCAGCGATGATCGCGCCGCCTGCGAACACTTCCGGATAAGCGGCAAGCATGACCGCGGTCATCGCCCCGCCTGCCGACAGGCCGGTCACGAACACGCGGGCCGGGTCCAGTCCGTGCCGCGCAGTGACGGCGGCAACCATTTGCCGGATGGAATACGCCTCGCCTGCGCCCCGCCGATTGTCGCCCGGCGCAAACCAGTTGAAGCACAGGTTTGGGTTGTTCTGGCGCTGCTGCTCGGGGAATAGCACGGCAAATCCGTACCGGTCCGCCATGTCCGACCATCCTGCGCCGACGTCGTAGCCCCCGGCATTCTGCGTGCATCCATGCAGGACGACGACCAGCGCGGCGTTGGCCCCTAGAGTATGCGGGATGTACACGAATCCGCTCAGTCCTCCGGGGTTTGGACCGAAATCGGACAGCGGCGTCAGCCGGCTGCAGGTTGGGATAAAGCCATTTTCGGCTCTCGCGGCGCGCAGGGCTGCGAGCCGGCTGATCGTGTCGGATATCTTGCGCATGCCAGTTCCTTCGGGTCAGGGCCGCTGTGCGGCTGTGTACGCCAATTTATGCTGCACTGCACAATAAATGGAGGAGAAGCGGACGAGCGCAAGACGTGATGCTGCAAAATTAGCCTGCGTTAAGACGTTTGATCAGCTGCGAGGACGCGGCGTCGGCAAATGGTTATCGCGCTCGCGAAGGCCGATGCACCGCGCTGAGGCATCCGAGGCCGCGTTGCTCACCGAGCACCTGTTCATCAAAGCCGGACCCCAGCGCCCTCCCGCTAATGCCGCAGCGCTATCTAACCTGATCTGCTACACATTGCGATCCTGCCTTCGAGCCTCCCGAGATGACCCCGCGTTCGTGGTTGAGCTGCGTGTGCACGCTCGCGCACCTTGAGGTAGGTGGCACGCAAGGCGAGATCAGGGTCAGCCGCCAACAAGCCGGCGCTTGCGCAAGGCAGGTACGCGCCCGTCTATGTCCGTGCACAGCTTCGACATTGAGGACTTGGATATCCCGGTAATGCCCATCGCCTGCACCGGTTCGGCGAGGCGGCGGGTGCTGACGCTGGCGATCCACGCTTCTGAATCACTGAGAACAGCGCCTTCCCGACAGTTTTGCGCGGGTTCAGGAAGCCGGGACAGCATGCACCGCGCAGGGACCTGTGGTTCGGGGCGGAGCCGATTCTACCGCTGCGCAGAGCGTGTCGGAAAAACCGGCCCGCGAACCTGCATCCTTGCGGCATCGAAGGGTCGCTGCAGAGAAACGATTTGCTCGTAGGATCCGCGCAGCCCGATATCTATTTCATGAGGATCGAGGATCGTCACCATCGCCTTGGGGGCATCGGTTCGACCAACGAATTGGCATTGCAGGTCAACATGGTGAACCCATTTTCCTGCGCCGTGGGCTGCCAGAACCCGGCCACGGCGAAGACAGGCTGATCCGTAACCGAAAACCACATCTCGCCTTTAAGGGGCGGCTTGCCGTCGCCAAGATCGTGCTTTTGCGGCGTAAATTCGCAGAATTCGGTAAGCGGCACCAAGCAACGGTTTTTCGGCCGCTCGGCGCCCCTCTTTCACTGCCGCAACGACAAGTTGCGCACGTTGGTCATCGGATACGACGCCTTGCCCCCCCCAGGACGTCCCAATTCATTATGTCCAATGCCCGCACCCCGTGCTGTTCGCGGACGACGTACGCTCTTCCCTTGGGCCGAAGCTCTTGAGGATCGAAGCGGTTGTCGCGCGGGCGCTCGCTGAAGAGCTCGGCGACCGATCCCCAGATGCACTGGTGCTTGCCATCCTCGCATTTCAAATGTTGCCCTGTTTTTCCATCGGAACCTCGTCGCCCGGCGCGAAGTAGAGCGCGGCACATTCCGCTCGCAAACATCTGCCTTCGAGAGCAAGGTCGTCACGAAATGCGTCCTTGATAAAGTCCATCGTGTCGAGGTGACGATCCTCGAAATACATCTGGTGAACGTCGCCGCGACCCGCGCCATAGACTATGCGACCGACCTTGGCCCAGATCGAGGCCATCGTGCACATTCCGCACGGCTGAAGGGTCGAGTATAGCGTCGCGCCGCGAAGGTCCATGTCGCCATGCGCCGGCCCTGCTCTGCGGAAAGCCACCATTTCGGCGTGGGCGGTGGCGTCGCAAGTCTCGTCGGTCATATTAATCCCCCGGGAGAGCTCGCGACCATTCAGCACAATGATGGCCGCAATCGGCGTGTCCCGCGGCGTCGTTCCTTTCGTTTTTGCCAATTGAATGGCCGCACGCATCCAGGCTCTGTCGTTGTCGTCGAACATGGCGGCTTAGACGCCCGCAGGCCGCAGGCCAGCCCCGGCCGTACCAGAACTTGCCGGCTCGTCGCGGGAGTAGGTCCCGATCAGCAAGCCAGCGGCCAGGACTTTGCCATGTATCGCATCGAGAAACGCGGAGCGCCCCGGGTTTGCTCCAACAACTGGGATGTGGGAGACCGCGAAAAGCTGGAATACGTAGTCATGTACGCCGTGGCCCTTGGGAGGATTTGGCGGCAGCCAGCCTTCCGCCAGATAACTGTTTCGGCCTACGTCGCTGCCGTCCGCTGCGCCATTCCCGTCGGGCATGACCGCACCCTCGGGCAGCCCTCCAACATCGGGCGGGATATTCCAGACAAGGCCATGCACCAGCGGATTGGGGGCCGGTGCATCGGGATCCTCGACAAGTAGCGCCAAAGATGCTGTCCCTGCTGGTAGAGGTCCCCAGCTCAGCGGCGGTGAAACGCCCTCCCCGTCGGCAGTGAACCTGATCGGGAGGCGCTGACCGTCTGCGAATGCGGGACTCGACAGAGGAAAAAGGCGATCATTCACGTCTTCGCGAACGATTGCCAGTTTCGAGTGTCCGGCGCGGACATCCTTGAGCAAGCTCCCCAGCCAGGCAGGTACGTGTTCGAGCATTTCGTCATCCTTTCCTCATCGGGCGATGAGACTTCCGGCCTTCTCGATGGTTCGCCGCACGCGGCCCTTACATCAGACGAACAGGCCCCGTTGCTTGGTCTGCATGGACCGTCCGGTCATGCCTTTGCAGGTAGGCATCAACATGGGCGACAAACGCGCTTTTGAAGGCCACGAGATCAACAGTGCGCCAGGAAACCTCGTCCCTTATGCCTTCGATCCGGCCCACCAGAACGTCCTGGTCTCGGCAGTACATGATCGGCGTCGTGAAGCCACGATGGTGCAGGCGATTGGCGGCGACGAGAAGGGAGTTTTCGATTTCAGGCATCGCTTCGGTAACGCACAAGCTTAAGGATGGTCCCAACGGGCATCCGAATTTACTGACGATGCACGGATTTTTCTCCTGCTCCAGCACGCGTGCTGGATGTCGCAAGCGCCGATCTGATCACAATCCAACCATGCGCGGCTCTTAATCACTACTGCAATTCAATCGCAATAGTGATTGCAGGCGGTTCGTGTCCGGCTACCCGGGAGGTGCTTGTATCAGGCGCGAATGCAGCACCCTCGAGAGCGACTTGATGCAAATTTGCAGGAATCGTCGCAGATTTGACCTTCAGCACCAACGAGGCTCTAGTCGCTGATGACGTCACGCGATACTATTTCGACTACGTTCGTCTCGGCAGTGCTTCGCCCCTCGCCACATCAAATGGGCGTAGCGAGATTGAAGCTTTTGCGAAGGTATTTACTAACCAGATAAACGCCTTCTATCCCAAGAAACCTTTACAGAGCGCCGGCACTTATACGCGAAGTGGCATCACCTGCACTGCCTTCACCTTCGGTGACGGAAAGGTCGATTGGTCAGGGTCTGAGGAATTGGCCGGTCGCCTTGATCACCTTCTGCGGGTCAATCGCGGTCAATCACTAGCTATGAGCCGGGTTGCTAGAATCTATGACGGAGAGTTCATATTCCTCCTGAAACCAGATCGGCTTAGGTACTGGCTCTCCTCGACGGCTCTGCGCGATGCCGATGAAGTGCTGAACGATTTGCGAGCACAGGGCTTCTGATGCTCGCAAATAACCAGCCCACGGTTTCGATGGGCATGCTCACACCGACTCTGCATAGGCCTGGATCTTGGCTGGATGCCGTTATCGACTTCATCTTGATCCAATTACCCCTCTGGCGAGATGAACCTGGGCGCCCGCCGATCGACGGAGAGAATGCTCTTAGCGCACAGTTGACCTCTTTTCTTACTAGCGCCTGCACGATGGCTTCTGGCTTCGACATGCTCCAGTTCAAACAGGAAGAGCCAGATTCCGGTAAAGACGGGCGGCGAAAAATTGACGTTGCGGTCCACCCAAAAGGGGCGGTCATCTCAATAAATGGACGAAGCCACAGCCACTACAAAATGTTGGTGCCGATCGAGTGCAAGCGCTTGCCTAAGCCGACAGCAGGTGAACGGCGAGAATACCTCCACCGGATCAGCAACACCACAGGTGGGGTGCAGCGTTTCAAACAAGGCCTCCACGGTAGCGATTATGAACTCGCTGTTATGATCGGCTACGTTCAAAGAGACACGATCCCTGACTGGCACAAGCGGATTGAGCGCTGGGTCCGCGTCCTGGCAAGGGCCAAGGTCGCGTTGTGGAGCATCGCAAACGCCGTCAGCTTGAACACGCACGATGCCACCGCGAGAACCGGGTCGTTCATATCAAACAATTCACGATCCAACGGCCTTGCGCCAATACGCTTGCGTCATCTCTGGATAGAAATGACATAAACGACGCGGCTGGGCAGCTTCGGTATCGATCGCCTGAAAAGATAATCCTTCGAAATGGACCGGATTAACCTAGACAGGGTGGCCGGCAGCACATCAAGTGCAGAGAATGCAGTGGCACCTCCGTCTTAGTCAATGCAGACCACGGCTCGGCTATCACGGTTAAATCCTTGCGTTACAAAATCTAGCGTCGTGGCGGTCGAAACCTCCACAAACTTGGGTGCGATTTCGTTATCGCGATGTTGCCCCCTGCCTTGGCAGACCAGCCACGCATCACAGAACTGATGATGTTGTGATGACGCGCCCAGATCGCCTGTTTGAATCAAGTCTTCAATCTCAATGTGAGTATTTTCAACCGGAGAACCGTGAGACTGAAACGAAAGGAAAATTTCTGAAGGGCCAGTTAAGTGCCCGGAATAACGAGATCGGGCCAATTAAGTGCCTCGTTTCGTGACAAACAAGCCGGAATCCCTGCGATTCCAGGCCAAACTAAATGTCATCGGACACGCAGGGTGCCGGCGTCAGGATGCGGTAAGCAGCTCCGGCAGGTGCCTGAATGGCCCCATGTCAGAACGTGCGTGAAAGCGTCAGCCTCCAGTTGCGCGGATTGCCGGGGGTCACGCGGTCGATACCACCCGTGTCCGGGAAGTAGCGCTCGTCGAACAGGTTGGCGACGGTCAGCTGGAGGCCCCAGCCGTCACCCCTGTAGGTAAGCCCCGCATCGACCAGGGTATAGGCCGGCAACCAGAGCAGCACCGACCCGTCCGGGTTGACCGAATAGATGTCGCCGTTGCGCCTGCTGTTGTAGCTGACGCCCAGCGTCGCGCCCAGGCCGGCAAGCGGGCCGTCCTGCACCTCGTACTGCGCGAAGGCTCCGATGTTGTGCCGGGGCACGTTGGAGAGCGGCGCGCCGACGCTGAAGAAGTTGTCCTTCGTCACCATGGCATCGGTGAACGTGTAGGCAAAGTTGAGGCTGAGGCCATTGATCGGCTGCCATTGCATCTCGGCCTCGACGCCCCGCGCGCGCTGTTCTCCGGTGACGACCGAGAAGTCGAGGTAGACCGGGTCGGACGTGGTGACATTCTGCCGGGTCAGCTGATAGATGGCGAGGCTCCCGCTGAGGCGCGCGCCGTCAGGTGCGAACTTGACGCCCAGTTCGATGTTCTTGCCGCGCTCCGGCGGAACCGGACCGCCGATGGGATTGCCGTCTGCATCGAAGCCTACGACCTGCTGGCTGTAGAGCTGGGGCAGGAACGATTTCGACCAGCTGGCATAGGCATTCACGCCGGTCGCCAGCTTCACAGTCGCTCCGATCCGCGGGCTGAAGGCATCGTCCTTCTGCCCGGATGCTTCCGCCCAGTCGTAGCGCCCGCCGAGGGTCAGGGTAGCGAAATCTCCGAACTTCAGGTGATCCTGCAGGTAGATCCCGGTCTGGTGCGCCTTGCTTCCGCCGGGCGCGCCCTGCACGAAGCTGGTATCGTAGACCTCGTCGTAGTCGGGATTGGCGATGTTCAGCGGGAAATGCGTGGAATCGTAATCACCGGCGCTGAAATAGGTGCTGCGGTTCTGGCGATAGTCGATGCCGCCCAGCCACTCGTGCGTGATGCCGCCGATGCGGAATTTCCCGGTGAAACGACTGTCCACCGCAAAGTCCTTGTCGGTGGCATTGTAGGGCCCGTAGAAATAGCGGCCGATGGTGTCGGTCGGCTCATCGGAATAGTTGCCGTCCGCATCGATGAAGCCGGCCGCGAACATCCAGCGGTTCCAGTATTCTTTGCGACGCGTGTACCGCAGGGTCTGCGAGAAGTTCAGCGCCTCGCTGAAGCGATGGTCGAAGATGTAGCCTGCCTGTATCCGGTCGCGATTGTTGACGACGCGCTGGCTGCCCGCATTGTTGATCGCGAAGTCGTCGGGGATGGAAACGATGCCCGGCAGTACGGTGCCGTAAGCGGGAATGGGCGAGATCGGGCTGTCATGGTCGCGCTGGTAACGGCTCAGCACGGTCAGGGTCGTATCCGGGCCCGGCCGCCAGGTGATCGCAGGCGCCACGAAGATACGGTTGATGCCGGCATTGCGCACGAAGCTGTCGGCATCGCGATAAGTGAGGTTGATCCGTCCCAGCAAGGTGCCCGCGGCATTCAGCAGCGCATTGGCATCAACCGTGCTTTCCATCAGGTTCCACGAACCGGTCGACGCCGTGACCTTGAGGAACGCATCCTCGCGCGGGCGCTTGCTGACCAGATTGATGAGGCCGCCTAGCGGCGCCTGCCCGAACAGCATGGACGAAGGCCCCTTGAGCACCTCGACCTGTTCCACCGCCGAGAGTTCCTGATTGAAGCCCACGCCGGCCTCGTTAACGAGACCGTCGAGATAGACGCTGCCATAGGCTGCATCGAAGCCGCGGATCGTGTAGGCATCGTAGAATCCGTAAGTCGTGCTGCGAGAGACACCCGCGACCGTACGCAGCGCTTCCGACAGGCGGGTAACACCGCGCGCCTCGATGTCGTTGGCGGAGACGACCGAAATGGCTTGCGGCGTTTCCAGCGTCGGGATTGCGGTCTTCCCCGCCACTACCGGTGCTTCCAGATGCATGCCGGTGACGAGGATCGGATCCTGACTGCCCGGCTCGGTTTCCTGCGCCCTGGCGTTGGAAGCGGTGGCTGCGGCAGATACCGCAAGGCTCAGCAGCGCGAATGTCTTCATGATTCCCCCACAATTTTGCCGGCTCGTATCATATAATGATAATCAGTTGCAATAATATCGCCAACGGTTCTATTCTCCGCCCCATGCTCCGGGACCGCTGTCCTGCTGTGCGGATGTCAGCGGGCCCAGATCCTTCGTTCAAAAAATGGGAGACTTTAGGCATGACCGGTTCCACCGACATCGCCTCCATTGAAGCGCTGGAAGCCATTGTGGGACAGACCCCACCAGCGATGCACCTCAAGGTCATCGATCATCTCGATACCGGCGCGCTTGCCTGGCTCTCACGCTCTCCCCTGGCCTTCCTGGGTTTCGGAAGCGCGGAAGGCCTGAGGGTGACGCTGGCTGGAGGCGTCGCCGGGTTCGCGGGCGGAGACGCACGCACATTGCGCATCCCTTCGGCCATGCTCGACAATCCCGCGCTGGCCGTGATCGGCGCGCACGTCGGCGCCCTGTGCCTGCTGCCCGGTGTCGGCGAGACGCTGCGCATCAATGGCCGGGTATCGGGGCTGAAGGACGGCGCGGTGCAGATCGAGGTCTGCGAATGCTACGGCCATTGCGCAAAGGCCATGATCCGCTCCCGGTTCTGGGACGCGGCCAGTGTGGAGACGCCTCGCGAAGCGGCACTGTTCACCGATGCGGTCCGTTTCGTCGCCCTCGCATCGATGAGCGCGCGGGGCTTGGCCGACCTCAGCCCCAAAGGCGATCCGGCGGGGGGCATGGTCCAACTGGAGCACGACACCCTGTGGTTCGCCGATCGCCCCGGGAACCGCCGGATGGACAGCTTGCGCAACATCATCGAACAGCCGCGAGTTGCGCTGGCGTTGCTGGTGCCTGGCTCTACCAGCGCCACAAGGGTTCACGGAAGGGCACGTATCACCACTGATCCCGCCATTCGCGAACGCTTTGCGGTGCAGGGCAAAGTCCCGTCGCTGGCGATCGGCGTCGAGATCGCTGGTCTTGAACTGCGCGAAAGTGCCGCCCTGAAGCGAGCGGCACTCTGGCCGGTGATACCCGAGAATGGCATCGAGCCGACCAAGCTCTTCATCGCGCATATCAAGCTCAACAGGAACCGAGGCTGGGCCGCCGCGCTGGCGCGTGCCAGCATTGCCGTCCCGGGGATGAGCACGTTGATGCAGAAGGGCCTGGAGAAGGACTACAAGGACAATCTGTACTGACGATGGGCTTCTCACATGCGAGACCCGACATTCACTCGCGCCGGTAAGTCTCGGCGATCACCGTAAGAGAGGCCCCCCTTCAGCCTTGGCAATTTTGCGCGCACAGCAGCCTTTCCCAAAACGCCCGATACTGGCCGTCTGGCGTCGGATGTTCGGTTCCAGGCGAGGTCTGTCTGCTTTCCCAAGCTGTAGCAGCAGATCAACCGGCTGCGACAATTGAAAGCCCGATCAAGTGTCCGGCCTGCAGTCGTACCACAATCCGGCAGAGAGGTTTCATTGCCACAATGTGTCTAATCTGGGACATTATGCATCTTTTAGATCTTGTTGATAGTTGCGAGTGACTCGCGATAGCAACATGTGTATCGCCCCCTCGAATCATGGAGCGACCCATTGAAAATCAGTCTATTCAATTCCGTCAGTGCTGTCGGCGTTGCGGCATTCGTTATTGCTGCAACGCCAGCCTTCGCCGAAACGAGTGCGGTTTCCGCTGTGGATGCGGCCGCAGCTGACGCGGCGCAGGAGCGCAATAGTGACGGCGACATCGTCGTACTCGGCAAGAGCTACGGTCTCGATATCGGCAAGACCGTCACGCCGCTAAAGGACATCCCGAACACCGTTACGCTGGTCGATCGCGAACAGATCGAGGCGCAGAACCTGTTCACACTGGAAGACGCACTGACCGCGACCCCCGGCATCACCGTTACCGGTGTGGGCAGCGAAGGTGCATCGTTCATGTCGCGCGGCTTCGCGATCAGCAACTACCTGGTCGATGGCACGCCCACATTCGCCTACGGCGGCTCGGCCGTCATCCCCGACCTGTTCTTCTTCGAACGGCTCGAAGTGCTGCGCGGCCCGGCGGGCCTGTTCAGCGGTTCCGGCAACCCGGCCGGCAGCATCAACATGGTGCGCAAGCGGCCGCTCGACGAGTTCAAGGCACAGGCCTCGGCCGGCTATGGCAGCTACCAGAACTTCCGCGGCGAAGTGGATATCTCCACGCCTATCACCAAGGGTGTGGCGATCCGCGCTGGCGCGATGATCCACGATCAGGACCAGTTCTACGACATCGCCCATCGCAACCGCCTGGACATCTACGGCACCGCCAAGTTCGACATCGGTAGCCGCACCACTTTCACCGTGGGTGTCACCTACGATCGCTTCAAGCCCGCGATTCAGACCGGCCTGCCCGGCATCATCGGCGGCGCGGACGGTAGCGATGGCCAGCTTCTGGACGTACCGCGTTCCACGTACCTCGGCGCCGATTGGAACCGTTTCCGTTCGAAAACGCTCTCGGTTTTCGCTGATCTGACGCACCAGATCAGCGACCGCTGGACGCTGCGCGCCAGCGGGCTTTACACCGATCTCGAACGCTTCGACGTCTACAGCTACATCGGTAGCCAGCCGGTCACCGCGACCAACGGCGTGACGAACCACATCGCCTATCGCGGCGATACCTTCGAAAAAACGCATTCATTCGACTTCAACGCGGTTGGCAGCTTCCCGGCATTCGGCCGCGACCAGACGCTGATCCTGGGTATGGACTATCAGGACAGCCGTTCGACCGGCTACTTCACGCGCCTCTCGAACTACGCGAAGATCGACGTCTACAATCCGATCTCGCCGATGGAGCCGCTGCTCGATCCTTATGGCCCACTGCCCTATGTCGCGGTTCAGGGCACCAATGCGGTCTGCCCGAACACCACCACGACGATCACCCCTGCGCCGACCAACTGCGTCAAGCAGGTCTATGGCGGCAGCACCTCCGCCGTCACCCAGTATGGCATGTACGGCCAGATGCGCCTGAGCCCTGCCGAGGGCTTCACGCTGGTGGGGGGTGGCCGTCTGACCTGGTGGGATACCGATACGCAGACACTGCTGCCCACCCTGGGCCTGAAGGGCGGCTATTCGATCAACAACCGCTTCACTCCCTATGCCGGCCTGGTATGGGACGTGACTTCGGACTGGAACGTCTATGCGTCCTATGCCGACAGCTTCACCCCGCAAGCCACCCCGGCCGGCCGCACGCTGGTCGGCGGAGGAGAGGTAAAGCCGCTATTGGGTTCGCAGTACGAAGGCGGCACCAAGTTGTCGCTGATGAACGACCGGCTGCTGCTGTCCGCCGCCGTCTATCAGATCGAACAGACCAACCGCCTCTTCAACGATCCTGACAACCAGGACATTGTGCTGCAAATCGGTAAGGTCCGCGCGCGTGGTTTCGAAGCGGAAGCGGCTGGCGAGATCCTGCCCGGCTGGCGCATCAACGGTGGTTACAGCTACACCAAGACCAAATACCTCGAAGATGCCACCGCCGAGTTCAACGGGCTGCCGCTGGTGCCGATCATCCCGCGCCACTCGGTGAAGGTGTTCACCAACTACAAGGCGCAGGGCGGTGTGCTGGAAGGCTTCAGCGCAGGCGGCGGCCTGACCTGGTTCAGTTCCACCTTCGGCGGCAACCCGCCGATCCGCAACACCGCCACCGGCGTCGTCAGCCGCTCGACCATCGTGCGCCAGGGCGCCTACGCTGTGGTCGACCTGCGCGCCGGGTACGAGTTCAGCGAGAATGTCTCGTTCTCGGTGAACGTCAACAACCTGCTTGATCGCAACTACTACGCGCGTATCGCCGCCACCGGTCGCGGCAACTTCTACGGCAGCCCGCGCACCGTGTTCGCGACGCTGCGGTTCACCTACCAGTGACCGTGAAGGCAGCCAGTTCAGGCCCGGCCGGTTCGCGGACGGATGCCTGGAAGCGGCGCGGCGACATGACCTTGCGCATCATCGCCGCGGTGCCGCTGGGCTACGCGGTGGCCAGCCTCTGGGCCATGGCGCTGGCGCGGCTGCTGCCAGGTGACAGGGCGGAAGCGACGGTGGCGGCAACGCTTGTCGCCTTTGCCCTGTGCGCGGGCAATGCGATGTGGGCCTTCGCCGCACGCAGCGGCTGGCGCGCATTCTGGACGCTCGTGGTGGCCGGTGCCGTCGCGGGCGGCCTGACCTGGCTGTCGATCATGGGTTCGGAACGGTTATGAGCAAGAGTTTCCGCCAGTCGCAATCATTCCTCCACACCTGGTCGGGCCTGCTGCTCGGCTGGGTGCTGTTCGTCATCTTCATGGCCGGCACCATCGCGTTCTGGCGGGAGGGGCTGAACCGCTGGATGCGCCCGGAACTGGACCGCATCGAGCAACCCTATGCCGTAATGGGCGGCGCCCAGCGCTTCCTGCAAAGCAAGGCCCCGGACGCCAAGAGCTGGTACATTACGATGCCCAGCGCCACGTCCGCCGGCACGCAAGTCTACTGGCAACCCCAGCCCGAGCCCGGCAAGGAGCGCGGTGGCCGGCGCGGCGGGCGTCGCTCGCGTGAGAACCAGGCGCTGATCGGCGCCGATGGCCTGCCGACCATCGCGCGCGAGACGCGCGGCGGCGACTTCTTCTATCGCTTCCACTTCGATCTGCACTACATGCCGGTGATCTGGGCGCGCTGGCTGGTCGGCGTGGCGGCGATGGCGATGCTGGTCGCGATCCTGAGCGGCATCGTGACGCACAAGAAGATCTTCAAGGATTTCTTCACCCTTCGCCGCGGCAAGGGCCAGCGGTCGTGGCTGGACGGGCATAACGCCACCGCCGTGCTGGCGCTACCGTTCCACCTGATGATTACCTATACCGGGCTGGTCACGCTGATGGCGATGCTGATGCCCTGGACGGTGGTGGCCAACTATGCCGACACCGACAAGCTCTACGACCGCCTGTTCCCGCGCCTGGAGGAGCAGGCCCGCAGCGGCACCCCGGCGCCGCTGGCCGACCTTGGCCACGTGGTCCGCGATGCCGAGCGGCGCCTTGGCGGCCCGGCTGGCTATATCAATGTGTCCGAACCGGGCGACGCCGCCGCGACGATCACCGTCACCCGCGCGCCCTCGACGATGCTGTCCTCGCGCGCACCCTCGCTCACCTATCGCGGCACCGATGGCGCCTTCCGATGGCAATCGCCGGCGCCCGGCAGCGCCAGCGTGACGGCCGGCGCGATGGTCGGTCTGCACGCCGGTCGCTTTGCCGACTACGGGATGCGCTGGCTCTATTTCCTTTGCGGCATCGGCGGCACCCTGATGGTGGCGAGCGGGCTGGTGCTGTGGATCGTCAAGCGGCGTGAGAAGCTGCCCGATCCGGCGAAGCCGCATTTCGGCTTCCGGCTGGTCAACTGGCTGAACATTGCCGTCGTCGGCGGCTTCCCGCTGGGCGTCGCGGCGATGCTCTGGGCCAACCGCGTGTTGCCAACCGGGATGCAGGAGCGTGCGCAATGGGAAATCCACACGCTGTTCATCGCCTGGGGGCTGGCGCTCGGCATCGCCAGCATGCTGCGTTCGGCGCGCGCCTGGACGGTGCTACTGGGCGCCACCGGCGTGCTGCTGGCGACGATCCCAGTCTACAACGTGCTGGCCACGCCGCGCGGCCTGCCCGCCACGCTGCTTCAGGGCGATTACCTGCTGGCCGGAATCGACCTTGCGCTGCTGGTGTTCGGCGCGGGCTTCCTCGCCACCGCCCTGCGCGTGGCAACCTATCGTCCCCCTGCGAAGCGCCCGCGCAAGCGCGCGCCGGCGGCGGCCGCGCCGACCTCCGGCCTGCCTGCGATGGAGCCTGCGGAATGATCGTCCTGTGCCTCATCGTCGCCATCGGCACATTCGCGCTGTTCGGCCTTTCCACCGACCAGCACCACCAGCAGCGCCTTGGCGCAAAACTGACCGCGCCGCGCAGGAAGACGCTACGCAGTGGCGCCTGGGCTGGTGTAGCCCTCTGCTTCCTCCTCGCCTTCGTGGCCGAGGGCGCGATTTACGGCGCGATCTTCTGGCTCGGTGCGCTCAGCTTCGGGGCGGCGGTGGTATTCCTGTTTCTCAACCTGGCGCCAACGAGCGCCGACACGTCACGGAGAGTGAAATGACATTGAGGTATCTAACCCCGCTGGCGCTGATTCTCGCAGCGCCCGCCGTGCAGGCGCACGAAGTGTGGATCGAGCGCGAGGGCAACGGCCCTGCGCGCATCTATCTGGGCGAGCCCGGCGAAAAGCTGCCCGATGGCGGCGATCCGGAGTTCCATCACCTCAAATCTCCCAAGCTGCTACCCGCCAGTAACGCGGCGATGACCCGCAAGGCCGGCTACCTCGAAGTCGCCGCGCCCGCTGGTGACGTGCGCGCACACGACGATACCGTGTTCGCCCCCTGGGGCCCGGACGACAAGAAGGAAGGCGTCGCCTACTTCGCCCGCGCCGGCCGCAGCGATGCAAAGGCCACCTTGCCCTTCGAAATCGCGCCGGTCAGCGCAGGCGGCGACCGCTTCGTGGTAGTGCGCGACGGCAAGCCGGTGGCCGACACCGAAGTGACCGTGGTCTCGCCCGACAAGTGGACCAAAGCGGTGAAGACCGACGCGCAGGGCACCCTCACCGTGCCGCTGCGCGACAAGGGCCGATACATTCTGATCGCTAATCATAAGGACGAGGCGGGTGGTGAGACCAGCCTCGGCAAGGTCGCGGTATTACATAGCATAACGACCACGACGTTTGTCGCAGACTGACGTCCGATTGTTTCCGTTTCGACGTGCAACGATACCCATGCGGCATTATCGGCCGCATGGGGATATCAGATACGAGAATACCGCCTACTCCGCGTCCCCGGCACCCTAACGACTGTGCTGCATCGTCACACAGCGCAGCGCTGACGATGGGGCTTAGGCTGCACACTAGCGCTCTAGGCAGTACCGCTTCCGCATAACAGCACCTTGATGGCGCTGCCATCCACAGCCTCGGCGAGTAGGCGCTCCAGCCATTCTTAGCTGAAAGTGGCGTTCAAATCTGCTGGGACGAACGGAGGCTCGTAGAGCTCCTGGGAGGAGCGACGGCACACGACATGCTGACCGTCCGCCCCGTGTCCTCAAAACTGATCTTCCAGCCGACGATCGCTTCTGCCCGGCATGATCGCGCGCGATGCACACGCGACTTGGCGAGGACACCTCCTTCCAATCCGGTAGAGTCAGGAAGTGGCGCGGTGTCGTGCGGCGCGCCTGTAGGGCTTGCCAGACGGTCCGTTTCCACTCCCTGCTCATCGAACCGGACATGCAGATCTCCCGCATCCGGCTCTCGGACAAGACATCACGCCTTCACCCACGGCGGGCTGCGGCCAAGTCGGCCAGACGCACAAGGCCGAAGCGCTCGTACAGCTCGGGGGTGTGATAGGCTCCCGCTCGCTTTCGTCTGGTCTTGTGCTTGGCGCGTAGCCACCGGCGCAACCGCACCGCTGTGTAGCTGTCGATGGCGCGGTATGCCTTGCTCGTGGTCCCTACCGAGAAGTAATTGGCCCATCCGCGCAGCACCCGGTTCATCTTAGCCACCAGATATGTGGTATTCTGCCATGTACGCGCTCGGTCTGTCAGTTCGTGGATCGTTGCGACCACGCGCTGGATGCTTTTCTTCGACGGCCGGTAGCCTATGCGGGCTCTGCCGGTAATCGGGGAGTACATCCGACCGAACGTGTATCCCAAAAAGTCGAACGTCTCGTCCGGCACCGTGCAGATATGCACCCAGCCCAGCGGCGTAATCCCAAACATGGTGCGTGTCCTTCGAGTAAGTGGGAACCGATCGCGGCGTTCAGGATGCGAAGCTGGTGGACTGCGACAGGGCGCGCCACTGCGCGATCTCCGCCTCCATGCCGGCCAGCTTGCCGGTGACGAGATCCAGCGCGTCCTGCCCCATGAACAGGCGCGTCGGCGGTGTGGGCGCTTCAACTAGCGCCAGCAGGGCCTGCGCCGCACGGGCCGGATCGCCCGGCTGGTTCCCGCTCTTGGCCTGCCGCGCCGCCCGGATGGGATCCATGACCGCGTCATAATCGGCGATGCTGCGAGGCGTGCGGTCCATCGACCGCCCTGCCCAGTCGGTTCGGAACTGGCCGGGCGCAAGGGCGGTCACACAGATGCCGAAAGGCGCCACTTCCTTGCCCAGCGCTTCGGAAATCCCCTCCAGCGCGAACTTACTGCCGCAATAGAAGCCGATCCCGGGCATGGTGATGAACCCGCCCATTGAGGTGACGTTGATGATGTGGCCGCGCCGCCGTTCACGCATGCCGGGCAACAACGCCTTCATCATCGCCACGGGCCCGAAAACATTGGCGGCGAACTGGCGCTGCAGGTCGTCCATCGACGATTCCTCCAGCACCCCCTCATGGCCATAGCCCGCATTGTTGACGAGCACGTCGATCGGCCCGGCCCGCTGCTCCGCCTCAGACACCGCACCGGCGATCGCGTCCAGGTGGGTCACGTCCAGCAGCAGCGGATGGGCCCGCCCGGGCGCAAGCGCCGCGAAGATCTCGGCATCATCGGGATTGCGCCCGGTGCCGACGACGACGTGGCCGGCGCCCAGCGCGCCCTCGGCGAAGGCGCGCCCCAGGCCCGAACTGACGCCGGTGATCAGGAAAGTCTTGGGAATGGATGCCGACATGGCCTACTCCGCGATTTGAACATCAACTATATCATGATATATATAGCGATATGACGTCCATCAAGCCCCCCTCCACCGGTTCGCGTGGCGAGCCGCTGCGCAATCGGGTCATCGACGCGGCCGAACGCCTGCTGCGCGATGGCAAGGCGGAATTCTCGATGCGCGATCTGGCGACGGAAGCGGGTGTCAGCTTCGCCACGCCGTTCAACCAGTTCGGCAGCAAGGCCGCGATCATGCACGCCCTGTCCGCGCGGCGGATCGCCACCGCGACCCGGCGGTTCGCGGACAAGCCCCGCCTCGACGATGCCGGCCAGCGCGTGCTGCTGGCAGTCGCCACGGTGGTGGAACTGATGCTGGAAGAGCCGCGCGTGAACCGGGCGGTGATGGGATGGCTGGGCACGCCCGGGCCGACTCATGGCGAAGTGCTGACACGGTCCACCGCGTTATGGACCCTGGCGCTCGGTGCGGGCGAAGGCCTGGTCGAAAGCCAGCGGGATCAGGCGCTGGCGGCGCTGGCCCGGCTTCTGGCGTTCGGCTTTCGTGGCGTGCTGTCCTTCTGGACCGCCGGCGAACTGCCCGACGATGCCCTCGCCGCCGATGCCCGCGACGTAGCAGGCGCCCTGCTCGGGCTCCCAGATTAAAGGTTGTGATAGCGCCATTTCTTGTCGGCGAAGAGCGACCCATCCCGGCCGCTCAAACGCCGATTTCTACTCTTGGGGTGCAGAATGTCCGCTTCTCGATCTCACATGTGTAAGACTGCTGAAACGAGACCTGCAGGTTCTAAGGCAAATGGCCCGCCAAACTGCCTTTGCTAATTCTCACCTTTGCGATCGCATAAGACGATGGCGCCAATCCAGCAGCGGTCTGGACTTTCGGATACGTAAACGTCCTTTGCTCAAAGACCGTGCGAGGATCCCGATCTTACGATGGCAGGTTCATGCTCCGCACCTGCTTCCTGTTCGACCATCGCCAGCACTTTTGGTCGCGCACCCCGCTGTCGTGCGTCGATTTGCCTGAGTTGCGCGCTCATCCGACGCCCATCGACTTGCATCAGGACATATCCTGTATGGCGTACGTCGCTGAACCGGATGTGCGGATTGTTGGCCAGAACATCGCCGAAACGTCCCGTAGGCGGCGATTGCGCGGCCAGGGCGGACGTCACGATTTCGGTGCCCACCGTCGGGCTTGAAAACGGACCGTGCCTCAGATCATTCACCCAGAAACTGTGAATGTCGCCGCTGAGCACGACGGCTTTGTTCACCGATGGCTGGCCCAACCGCTCGGTCAGTCGATCCCGGGCGGCGGGATAACCATCCCACTGGTCGCTCCATACCGTCTCGCCCGTCCCGTCGAGCGCCAGAGGAGCGAAAAACACCCCTTGAGCCAACAGCGTCCAGGGGCGGCGTTCACGTTCGAGACGCTGGCCAAGCCATGCTTCCTGCGCCGCGCCGAGCATGGATCGGTCGGCGCCGTGCCGCTCGTGGCAGTGATCGAGCTTCACGTTGCGCGCCACATGCGGAGCGGCGCAGGCCGGAGCACTGCGGTACTGGCGGGTGTCCAGCATCGAGAGCGAGGCAAGCTCCCCCCAGTCCACGCCCCGGAACAGCCGCGGTGTCGGCCGCGAGCGCCACAGGCTGGGCCGGATCGGCATGTGCTCGAAATAGGCTTGATAGGCTGCTGCCCGGCGCGGAGCGAATACCTCCGGCGGCAATCCTTCGCGATTGGCGAGCGCGGCGTAGTCGTTCAGGACTTCGTGATCGTCCCAGGTGACCAGCCACCGGAATAGCCGGTGCGCCTCCCGCAAGTCGGGATCGCTGCGATAGAGCGCATATCGCGCCCGATATCCATCGAGATCGGTTGGATCCTGCGCCCCGAAGCTGCGGAATTTGGGCTGGTCGGCATAGGACTGTTCGTAGATATAGTCGCCGATTTGCACGATCAGATCCGGTGCTGCGGCGATCATGTCGCGGTAGGCTCCGAACCAGCCCAGTTCCCAGTGCTGGCACGATGTCATCGCCAGCCTCAGTCGATCCGCGTTTATCGGCACGGTCTTCGTGCGCCCGACCGGGCTCGTCGATCCCAGGGCGTGAAAGCGATACCAATACGTGTGCCCGGGACGTAGCCCACCCAGTTCGACGTGAATGCTGTGCGCGGCTTCCGGGTGCGCGATCTCGGCACCCGTACGCACAATGCGGCGAAAATTTTCGTCCTCGGCAACTTCGAAACGCACCGCGACCGCGCGAGGCGGCAGATACGCGCCTCCGGCAGCGATCAGCCGGGTCCACAGAACGAAGCCGTCCTGCGCCGGATCGCCGCTGGCAACGCCCAGCGCGAAAGGATCGGCGCTGGCGGCGAAGGTATCGAAGCGGGGGACCGCCTGCGCACCGAGCGCAGCCATTGCGGCCAGCACCGACCGGCGGTGCCATGGAAAATCTTGCATGGCGGGTCCGCTATCGGCTCTTTTCGACAGTGATGTGACAGCATATGTCCCGGAACTGTCATCGCCTGCTTCTAACGGCTTCATCCAGGTTGCGAAAAAGGACGGAAAAGCCTTGACCTGGCTGCGGGACGTAGATCGCTGGTTCATCGACGAGGTGCTGCCGCACCGCGCGGCATTCCGCCGTCAGGCGGCGCGTCTTGTCGCGCAGGCCGATGCCGAGGATCTGGTGCAGGAAGCCTATGCCCGGGCCATCGATGCCGCCAACCAGCGCGAGATCGCCAACGCGCGCGGCTTCGTGCTGACCATCATCCGCAACCTTGCACACGAACGCCACCGCCGCGCCACCGTGGTGCGCTTCGAGCATCTGGCGGACATGGAGGCGATGGACTTCGCCGATGGCGCACCGGACCAGTTCGCCGTCGTCTCCGGCCAGATCGAGCTGTCGCGGCTGATGGAACTGATGGAAACGCTGCCGCCGCAAGCCCGCACCGTGGTCCAGCTCAGGCGTTTCGAAGGAATTTTGCCGCGCGATATAGCGGTGCGGATGGGCTTGTCCGTCTCTACTGTAGAGAAGCATCTTGCAAAGGGACTGGCCATTCTGGCCAGTGCGTTGCAGGAAGCGCCCCCGCAGGCAGAAGGACCGACGATTTCACGCCTATGGCAACGCCGCCGAAACCAAGCAAACTGATGGAAGAAGCGGCCGCGTGGCTGGCCGCACTGGACGCCGGATCGGCCACGCGCGAGGACTTCGAAGCCTGGCGCGCCGCCGATTCCCGGCGCGCAGTCGCATTCGCACAAGTCGTCGATGCCTTCGAACAGATCGAGCCGCTGCGCGCCGTTCACGAATCCCTGCCCCGGCCCTCACGGCTCAACCGCCGCAACCTGCTGCGCGGCGGTGTGCTGGCGGGCGGGATCGCGCTGGCCGGCGGCGTCGCTATGCAGGCCGCCGCCCGCGAGCATGCCGAAACGGGCGTGGGCGAGACGCGCGCAGTGGTCCTGGAAGACGGCACGCGGGTATCGCTCAACACCGACACCCGGATCAGCTGGCGCATCAAGGGAACCACCCGATCGCTCTGGTTGGAGCGCGGCGAGATCGCGCTTGACGTGCGCGCCATTGCGGGTCCGCCCTTGCGCCTTTCCGCGAATGGCACGCGCTTCGACCTGAAGCCCGGCACCTTCAACGCGCGGCGCGAACCGGAAACGGTGGCGCTGTTGGTGCTCAAGGGCTCCGCCGATGCTGAAAGCAAGCCCGTCCACGAAGGCGCGCTGGCGCAAGTCATCGGACGCGACGTCGCCATGGCTCCGGCCGAGGCAGTGGCAATCGATCGGGCCAGAAGCTGGCAGAGCGGCCAGCTGGTATTCGAAGGCGAGAGCCTCGATTTCGTGGTGGCCGAGTTCAACCGCTACCTCGACGACAAGCTGGTGGTTGCCGACCCACGCCTCTCGCGCATCCGCCTTGGCGGGCGCTTCACCAACACCGACCCGGCTGAATTGCTGCAAGCACTCAGCGCCTCCTTCGGCATTCACGCACGCCGCAGCGAAAGCGGCGCGATCATGCTTTCGGCAAGCTGAACAATTTTTTGCACTGCGATAGAGGTGGGCGCGGCTTCGCCCATCTCCCCTTCCGAGACACGGTTTTTCCGGAGGGCAAGAATGCCAGTTCACTCTATCGCACTACCCATGATCCTCGCCATCTCGCCCGCCAACGCGGCGCAGGATCGCACCGTCAGCTTCGACATTCCCGCCCAGAACATGGCGACCTCGCTCAACGAGTTCGGTCGTCAGGCAGGCGTGCAGATGGTGTTCCCCTACGACACCGTGGCAGGCCAGCAATCAGCGCCGCTCAAGGGCCGGTTCACCCGCGCCGAGGCGATCCGCCGCCTGATCGCCGGGCGCGGCATGAAGATCGCCTTCGAAGGTTCGAGCATGATCTCGCTCGCCGCGCAGCCGCGTTCGCTCAGGCGCGAAGTCGCCGCGACCGACGCAGCTGCGGGCGGCGACATCGTCGTCACCGCGCAGAAGCGCGAAGAGGATCTCTCCAAGGTTCCCGCCGCCCTGACCGTCGTTTCCGGAGACGAGGTCGAGAAGCGCAAGATCACCGACTTCACCAGTCTGGTCGACGAAGTTCCGGGCCTTTCGATCAACTACAGCACGGGCGGCGAAAGCTATGGCCTGCTCTCCATCCGCGGCATCGGCGGCGCAGACGACTATAAACCCAACGGCAGCCCTTCGGTCGCGCTGCACGTTGACGGCGTCTACCAGAGCTCCAACGCCTATCTCGGCATGCCGCTGTTCGACCTCGAGCGTATCGAAGTGCTGCGCGGGCCGCAGGGCACGCTTTACGGTCGCAACACCACCGCAGGTGTCATCAACGCGATCACGCGCGGCGGCAGCGACAACTTCGAAGGCTACGTCGATGCCCGCTACGGCAGCTACGACAGCTTCCGCGCCGAAGCGGCCTTCGGCGGCCCGCTGAGCGACAACGTACGCATGCGCGTGGCCGTGATGACCGATCAGGGCGGCGGCTTCATGCACGGTATGGGCGGGGGCGATCTGGCCGGCGCACAGCTCAGCGTCGGCGGCGTTGTACAATCGCAGGTTCCCGCAATAACCGATCCGGGCGAGCGCAAGGGCTTCGGCGACAAGGATCTGTTCGCCGCACGCGGCACGCTGGACATCGATCTGGGGCCCGACACCTCCCTGACGCTGAAGGCCTTCGCCAGCCGCGACCGGGGCGACACCCGCCAGTACGACCGCATCAGCGCCACCGAGGACAGCAGCGTCCTCAATGCGGGCGAGGACAGCGATCCCTACACGTTCTATTCGGCCAAGTACTTTCGCCAGAAGATCGACATTCAGGGCGGCTCGGCCCAGCTTTCGTACCTGATGAACGACAACCTGCGGCTCGACGTGGTGGTCGGCGCACAGGCCAGCCAGCGTCAGGTCGGCGGTAACGGCGACGGCACGCCCTATCCCCAGTACGAATACCTGTTCGACGAAAAGCTCAGCCAGGCCTCGTTCGAAGCGCGTATCCGCAACGAACAGCAGGGCCGCTTCAACTGGGTGATCGGCACGTTCATCATGAGCGACACGATCGACTACCAGAGCCAGTGGACCAGTTGGGCCGCGCGCACGATCTATCACAACATCCACAGCCAGCGCCGCCGTTCCGGCGCGATCTTCGGTCAGGCCGATTTCGAGGTGGTTCCCGACGTGCGCGTCACCGGCGGTCTTCGCTACACGAGCGACCAGATCGATTCCACGGGCCGCAACGTCGACGACAATCCCTGGGGCATCACCTATTACAACACGCTGTTCGCCTCCACGAACAACTTCAGCTGGGACAAGCAGTTCAAGGACAGCGACGTTTCGGGCCGCGCCTCGGTGCAGTGGTTCATCAATGATGACCTCAACGTCTTCGCCTCGGTGGCGCGCGGCTATCGTTCGGGCGGCTTCGACGGCACCTCGATCATGACCCTCGCAGAAACCGAGCCGTTCCAGTCGGAAACGGTGTGGGCTTACGAAGCAGGCGTGCGCTACTACAACGGGCCGATCCGCTTGTCGCTCGACGCCTTCGCCAACGATTTCGACAACCTGCAGGCTACCACGCGTCTCGCGAACGACACCAACGGGCGCACCAACGTCGGCAAGGCGAAGACGCGCGGCATCGAGGGCGCGCTCAACCTGACGGTGTTCCGCTCGGGCGGCCACCAGCTGGATTTCGATGCTTCAGGAACGTACCTCTATTCGAAGATCACCGAGTTCAATTCGGCCCGCATCGCCGACGTTCTGGCAACCGTGGGTGACCCGCTGCCGGGCGCGCCCAAGTGGACCGGCCGCGTCGGCCTCGTCCACGACTACAGCTTCGGCGGGGGCTGGAAGCTGGAGAGCCGGGTCAACGTGTTCCACCACGGCAAGGAATCGAACCGCCTGAACGCGCTGCCGAACAACACCTCGGCCGCCTATACGCTGCTCAACGCGCGTATCGAACTGCAGTCTCCACACGGTTGGTCAGTCTATGCGATGGGCCGCAACATCACCGACGAAGTCTACTTCCCGGAATTGAACGGCGCCGCACGTCTGGTCGGCGCACCTGCGACTTACTCGGTGGGCTTCCGCGTAGCCTTCTGATCATTCCAAATTAACGGCCTGGGCCTATGGACGGCGGCGAAGGGGCGAGTAGCAACCCTTTCCGCCGTCGACCCTTAAGAGACGCTTAAACGCCGATCTACCGGCCCCACGTCCGGTCGGTCTGCTTTTCCATGCCCAGACTCCCAGATTAGCCGCCATTGCCCGTGCGGCGCTGACCCGCGCCGATTGCTCTATGCAAATCGGACTAGATGCTTTCCGCAAGGTTCCTGCTCCAGCGAGATAGGCTTGCCAAGAAAACGCTGCGCCAGTTCGATGGCAGTAATTAGGTGGCCGCTCGGCTTGACCGTGGTGAAAGCCCCGCCGCCCGCCAGAGCGAAGGGCAGCACCAGCTGGTCGGCAAGGTACGGGCCCGCGAAAGCATGCGACGCGACGTAGCCTTTCAGGCGGCCCGCCGCCGTCTTGGCAAGCCGCTCTGCCGGCACGCCCAGCTGGCCGAAGCCGCTGGCAATCTCGGTCACATGCGCCTTGCGTGCCTCGATCATGAGGATGACGCCGGGGCCCTGATCGGCCGGTAGCTCGCGAACAGCGAAGGCCTCCTCGGGCCACTCGGGCAGTTCCCTGCGCAACCGCGCGATCATGCGCTCGGCGATCTCGAACGGCAGGCCGGTGAACAGCACTTGCGCCGATCCTCCGTCGAAACCGCCGCTGTCGAGGCATTCCAGCGGGGCGAGCGGGGCCGGGGCGATGTCCACCTCGATCCGCCCGCCGCCGCGGGGGTAAAAGCCATGGCGGACGAGGCGCGCCTCCACCTTCGGGCCCATGCGGTTGATGACCGGCAGGAACGTGCGCTCGATGAAGTCGAACGGCGGGGCCAGCATGTTGTGGGTGCCGCCTTCCAGCACCAGGCGCGAAGGGCGGTCGGCCAGCGCCAGCGGCATCAGCACCGTCTGCAGGACAAGCCCGGTGCTGCCCGCCGTGCCCACGGCGAAGCGGTACTCTCCGGGTTGCACGGCGCCGGGGCGGAACTCCAGCGTGGCCGAGCCCACGGCAGCGCCGCCGACTTCGGCCCCGCCGATCCGCGCCGCCGCCTCCACGGCGGTGACGTGCTGGCGCATGAGCCCGGGCTTCGAGCGCCCGCCGCGCACATTGGTGATGCGAAAGGGCCTGCCGGTGACGAGCGAGAGCGCGCACGAATTGCGCACCACCTGCCCGCCGCCTTCACCTTCCGAACCGTCGATATCTATCATCTCGTCCTCTTGTCGTACGTTATTGCCGGGTCGGTCCTTGGCATCCACCAGAACCACCACGGATCAGCTTTCCTGTCGTCGGACGGCCTCATGCCCAAGTCGCCGCCGCCGATCTCGACCGACGCGAAAGCCGCGCCGAGTTTGCTGAACGCCGGTCCGCCCGCCGCCATCGTCAGGCGATCGCCTTCCACCTCGAGGCGAAGCTCCGTCGCATCGGGCCGGTACTCGACGCGTAGGCGCGGATGATGGCGGTCGATCGGACCGAGGAACCCCGGCACTTCATGCACGGCCTGCGTGACCCGCGCCAGTTCCAAGGTGCGATGGCACGGAGCGCCGCCGACCATGCGGTCGATCAGGTTGCGCATGGAGCGGCACCCCGCCGGATCACCGGTGAAATGCCATCCCCGATAAGCCTGCCGAGGCTGGCGGTAGCGCCAGACGAACAGTTGGCCCTGCTGCCTCCACTCGCTCACGAAATCGCGCATCTCGCCCTCCGTGGCGATGGCCTGCGCAAAGGGTGTCACCCCTTCACGCAGACCACCTGCTTCAAGGTGTGGACGATCTCGACGAGGTCGGCCTGGGCCGCCATCACCGCCTCGATCGGCTTGTAGGCGCGGGGCGTCTCGTCGATGACGCCTTCGTCCTTGCGGCATTCGACGCCCGCCGTATCGGCCACATGCTCCTCCAGCGAGACGAGTTTCTTCGCCTGCGTGCGGCTCATCACCCGGCCCGCCCCGTGCGAGCAGCTGTCAAAGCTCTCCGGGTTGCCGAGCCCGCGCACGATGAACGATTTCGCACCCATCGAGCCCGGGATGATGCCCATCACCCCCTTCGCTGCACGCACCGCGCCCTTGCGGGTAACGAGCACGTTCTCGCCGAAGTGGTTCTCCCGGCGAACGTAGTTGTGATGGCAGTTCACCGCCTCCAGCTCCGCCTCGAAGGGCTTGGCGATCTGGCCGCGCAGCGCCGCGATCACGTTGCCCATCATCATCCGCCGGTTGAGCGCGGCGAAGTCCTGAGCCCAGCCTACCGCCTCCACGTAATCGTCGAAGTGGTCGGTCCCTTCCGGGAAGTAGGCGAGATCCTCGTCGGGCAGGTTGATGTGCCATTTGCGCATGTCCTGCTTCGCCAGTTCGATGAAGAACGAGCCGATGGCGTTGCCCACCCCGCGCGATCCGGAATGGAGCATCACCCACACCCGCGCCTCTTCGTCGAGGCACAGCTCGATGAAGTGGTTGCCGGTGCCCAGTGTGCCCAGATGCGTGAGGTTGTTGGTGTTCTTGAGGCGGGGGTGCCGCTCGCACAGCCGCTCGAAGCGTACGGCCAGCGTGGCCCAGGCCTCGACCACGCCCGGCGGCGGCGCGCCCCATGACCCATGATCGCGCTTGCCGCGTCCCACCGAGCGTCCGTGCGGCACTGCCTGCTCGATGGCGGAGCGGATCGCTTCCAGGCTGTCGGGGAGGTCATGCGCCATGAGCGAGGTGCGCGCGGCCATCATGCCGCAGCCGATGTCCACGCCGACGGCGGCCGGGATCACCGCGCCCTTCGTCGGGATCACCGAGCCCACGGTCGCGCCGATGCCGACATGGACGTCGGGCATCGCTGCCACATGGCGGAACACGAAGGGCATCTTCGCCGCGCGGGCGAGCTGGTCGTGCGCCTTGTCGTCCACGGGCACGCCGCGGGTCCACATCTTCACCGGCACGCCGCCCTCGACCTGCCGCAATTCAAAACTGGTGTCGGTCATGGCCGTACTCCTGAAATCCTCTTGCGGCGAAATGGAGGCGGCCGGCCCATTCCGGCCGCCCCGCTTTCGCCTGCTGTGCCGGGATGTTCGACTGACCCGGCGAAGATGGAATTGCAGGGAGCGTGCCAAACCGATGGCGACCGGTGAAAATTTCGCGGCAGCGGCGGAAAACCGGGAATCTCCGGTCGCAACCATTCGGGATGCCGAGATCGAGAGGTCCACGATTTGTATATCACGGTATAAGCGATTATCATATGCGATCATGAAACCGCTCACCGTCATCGGCTTTCTCGGCTCCACCCTCGACGCTGCCAAGTTCGGCCCCTCGCGCTGGATGAAATGGCGTCCCACGGTGGCGCTGACGATGCACGAGGATCTGCGGGTCGACCGCTTCGTGCTGATCCACGGCACCGCGCATCGCCGCCTCGCCGAATACGTGACCCAGGACATCGCCGACGTTTCCCCGGAAACCACGGTTGAGCGCCATGTCATAGACTTCGCCGACGCCTGGGATTTCGAGGAAGTCTACGGCAAGCTTCTCGACTTCACGCGCACGCTGCCGCTCGACCCGGACACGGAGGACGTCCTGGTCCACATCACCACCGGCACCCACGTCGCGCAGATCTGCCTGTTCCTGCTCACCGAAGCGCATTACCTGCCCGGCCGCCTGCTTCAGACGCAGCCGAGCCGCCGTTCCGACGCCACCGCGCCCGGCAGCTGGAGCGTCATCGATCTCGACCTGTCGCGCTACGATTCCATCGCCACCCGCTTCGCGGCCGACCGGCGCGAGGGCACCTCGTTCCTGAAGTCCGGGATAGAGACGCGCAATCCCGCCTTCAACGCCATGATCGACGAGATCGAGCAGGTTGCATCGCGCACGCGCGCGCCGATCCTGCTGATGGGCCCGACCGGCGCGGGCAAGAGCCAGCTTGCCCGCCGGATCCACGATCTCAAGAAGATGAAGCGGCAGGTTGCGGGGCCATTCGTCGAGGTCAACTGCGCCACCCTGCGCGGCGACGGCGCGATGTCGGCGCTGTTCGGGCATCGCAAGGGCGCTTTCACCGGGGCCGCTGCCGACCGCCCGGGACTGCTGCGCAGCGCCGATGGCGGCATGCTGTTCCTCGACGAGATCGGCGAACTCGGGCTCGACGAGCAGGCGATGATCCTGCGCGCAATCGAGGACCGCCGCTTCCTGCCGATGGGCGCGGACGTGGAAGTGGCCAGCGACTTCCAGCTGATCGCCGGTACCAACCGCGATCTTGGCCGCTGCATCGCCGAAGGCACCTTCCGCGAAGACCTCTACGCCCGCCTCAACTTGTGGACCTTCGCGCTTCCCGGCCTCGCTGCGCGGCGCGAGGACATCGCCCCCAACCTCGACTACGAACTCGACCGCCATGCCGAGCGCGAGGGGATGCGCGTCTCGTTCAACAAGGAGGCGCGCGCCCGCTTCCTCGACTTCGCCACGTCGCCGCGCGCGAGCTGGAACGGCAATTTCCGCGATCTCGCCGCCAGCGTCACCCGCATGGCGACCTTCACGCCCAAAGGCCGCATCAACGTGGCGACGGTGGACGGCGAGGTCGTCCGGCTCGAGCGCCTCTGGTCAGGCGGGAGCAATCGCGGCGACGGCCTCGAAACGGTCCTGAGCGCCGCGCAACTAGCCGAGATCGACCCCTTCGACCGCGTCCAGCTCGCCTACGTCGCACGGGTCTGCCGCGAAAGCCCCTCCCTCTCCGAAGCCGGCCGCCGCCTCTTCGCCGCCTCCCGCGAACGCCGCGCCAGCACCAACGACGCCGACCGCCTGCGCAAGTACCTCACCCGCTTCGGGCTGGAGTTCGCAACGCTCTGGTGACGACCCTTTCCGGCCGTTCAGCTGCAAAATTTCCGTTCCCGGTTGCGGACGTTCAGCTTTTCCAACCCAAACACCTTTCGTTGGCCGAATTTATCTCGAGACCCATCGAAGGACGAGAAGATAGGATTGCATATTGGTTCTCTTGGCACGGTGTCACGCCGCCGACGATTTTTGTCAGCGGCATGACAACGTGCAGCGGGGATTAGAGCCTGATCAGAAAATAAGTTGAGTGGTATCAGCAGGTTAGCTTGACGCTT
>NZ_JARVRY010000028.1:0-63702 GCF_030209485.1 Novosphingobium sp. fls2-241-R2A-195 | reverse complement strand
GAACCTGATCCTGCCGTAGATCGACGGTTCCTACACCACCCCGCGGGACACGACCGAAGGACCGGAAGCACATTTTACGACCGACCGTTATCGATTGCGGGCAGCATGATTCGGAAAAGACCATCTGCGGCGACTCGTTCAGCTTACCGCCACCTTGCTGGCGACGTACCTTGGATCTAGGTAACGGGCATGACCGGACCACCCCGCCTGAAGATCAAGATCCAGATCCACTCCGGCGAGGAGATCGCGATGGGGCCCGGAAAGGCCGACCTCCTCGATGCCATCCGGGAGCATGGTTCCATCTCTGCCGCCGGTCGTGCGATGGGCATGAGCTACCGCCGGGCCTGGCTGCTGGTTGACGTGATGAACCGCTGTTGGGATGCACCGCTGGTGCAGACCGCGCCCGGCCGCGCCGCGACGAGCGGCGCTCGCGTCACTGAATTCGGGAATTCCGTCTTGGCCCATTACCGCGCTTTGCAAGAGGGCATCGCACAAGTCGCTCATGGTCCTGATTATGACGCACTCGCTGCCCGGCTGTTGCCCAAACCACGAGCCTCGCAAAAGGCTTAAGGCACTGGCAGGTTTCCGCAGACCACAGCTTGCATTCGACTTCATGCGATATACTGTCGGATACAATATATTCTCCTGGAGATTTCTAGTGCGCAAACTCGTCGCGCTGCTGCTCGCGGCGCTAACGGTTCTGTACGGAGCCGCCGCCCCCCTGAGCGCCGCTCCCGGAGCCCAGCCACCGCTGGTGCTCGCCGCAGCGAGCTTGCAGGAATCGATGAATGCTGCTGCCGACGCCTGGGCCCGCAAGGGGCATCCCCGCCCGCGCATTTCCTTCGCGGCATCCTCCGCACTCGCCCGGCAGATCGCCTCGGGCGCCCCCGCAGATATATTCGTTTCTGCCGACGAACCCTGGATGGACGACGTGCAGGGCAAAGGTTTGGTGCGCAAGGGCACGCGCGTGTCGTTTCTGCGCAACGAACTCGTCCTAGTCGCCCCGCGCGCGAGCAACGTCCGCCTAAAGCTCGGGCGCGGCATGCCTTTGGCGCGGGCGCTGGGCAACGGCCGACTGGCGATCGCTGATCCGGCCGCGGTTCCTGCAGGTATCTACGGCAAGCAGGCGCTCACCCGGCTCGGCGTATGGGCCTCGGTGCAGGATCGGCTCGCACCGGGCGACAGTGTAAGGGGTGCACTCGCGCTGGTAAGCCGGGGCGCGGCGCCGCTTGGCATCGTCTACGCGACCGACGCCCGCGCCGACCAGGGCGTGCGCGTGGTCGGCACCTTCTCCCCCTCGAGCCACGATCCGATCAGCTACCCTGTCGCCACTCTCTCCTCTTCACGCAATCCAGAGGGTGAGGCGTTCCGGCGCTATCTGGTTTCCACCGAGGGCAAGGCGGTGTTCCGCCGCTTCGGCTTCGGGACCAAATAAGCCGCCGCGTGAATCCGCTTTCATCAGCCGAATGGGAGGTTCTGGTCCTCTCGCTCAAGGTTGGCGCTGTTGCCATGTCGGCAGCACTCCCGGTCGCCTTCGCGTTCGCATGGGTTTTGGCGCGTTGGCGCTTTCCGGGGAAGGTACTGGTCGACGCGATGGTCCATCTGCCGCTGGTCTTGCCTCCGGTGGTGACCGGCTGGCTGCTCCTTCTTGCCTTCAGCCCGAACGCGCCCCTTGGTGGTCTCCTGGAACGCGCATTCGGGCTGACGTTCCTGTTTCGCTGGACCGGTGCGGCACTTGCGGCTGCTATCATGGCACTGCCGCTGATGGTTCGCGCGATGCGGCTCTCGCTGGAAGGGGTCGATCGCCGCCTGGAAAATGCCGCGCGCACCCTTGGTGCCGGGTCATGGCGCACATTCGTGAACGTGACGCTGCCCCTCAGCCTGAACGGTGTGCTGGCAGCGCTGGTTCTCGGCTTCGCGCGATCGGTTGGTGAGTTCGGCGCCACAATCACCTTCGCATCGAATATTCCAGGTGAGACGCAGACCCTGCCCCTTGCGATCTATAGCGCATTGCAAGTGCCTGGCTCCGATCTACAGGTGGCACGCCTGGCCGGGCTGTCCGTAATGCTGTCGGTCGCTGCACTTGTGCTGTCAGAATGGCTTGCCCGCCGCAGCGGTCAGGAGAAGGGTCGCCATGTCATTTGACATTGCCCTTACCCTGTCACGCGGCGAACGGCCGTTGCGTTACACCTTTACCGCCGGAGCGGGACTTACCGCACTCTTTGGCCCTTCGGGCGCCGGCAAGACGAGCCTGCTCGATGCGGTCGCGGGCCTACTGCGCCCTACAGAGGGCCACATCGTCGTAGCCGAAAGATCCCTGTTCGACAGTGCCGCGCACATAGACCTCAAACCCGAGACGCGCCGCTGCGGCTACGTGTTTCAGGACTTGCGCCTGTTTCCGCATCGCTCGGTCCGCCGCAATCTGGAGTTCGGCCGCAGGCAAGGGGCCACGCTTGATTGGGATCATACCATCGACCTCTTGGGAATTGCCGACTTGCTGGACCGTATGCCTGCGACCCTGTCCGGCGGCGAAGCCCAGCGGGTCGCGATCGGCCGCGCACTGCTTTCCGCGCCCGAGTTTCTTTTGATGGACGAGCCGCTGGCATCGGTCGACGGAGTGCGCCGCGAAGAAATCCTGCGACTCATCGAACGCATCCGCGACGAACTGCACCTGCCGATCCTCTACGTCAGCCACGACCGTGCCGAAGTCGAACGGCTGGCACAGACGATAGTACCGGTCTTGCCTCTCGTCGATTGACGCAAGGCAGCGGTGCGACCGGATCTCGCCAGTTCTCCCGCGGGAGCCTGCTTGATCGGAGGGCCACGTGCGTCGCAGCCGCGACGACTGAGGGCTCAGCCCGCGCCGATCAGTTCGCGGCCGATGAGCATGCGGCGGATTTCGTTCGTGCCAGCGCCGATGTCGAGCAACTTGGCATCGCGCAGGTAGCGTTCGACTGGCCAGTCCTTCGTGTATCCGGCTCCGCCCAGCGCCTGCACCGCCTCGCCGGAGACGCGGAAGGCGTTCTCACTCGCCAGCAGGATCGCGCCCGCCGCGTCGAAGCGCGTGGTCTGCCCGGCATCGCAGGCGCGCGCCACGGCATAGACATAGGCGCGCGCGGACTGCAGCGCGACGTACATGTCCGCGACCTTGGCCTGCATCAGCTGGAACGCGCCGATCGGCTTGCCGAACTGCCTTCGCTCGCGAAGGTAGGGAATGACGGTGTCGAGGCATGCCTGCATGATGCCAAGTTGAAGGCCCGCCAGCACCACCCGCTCGTAGTCGAGGCCGCTCATCAGCACGCCGACGCCGCCGTGCAGCGGCCCCATGACGTTCTCTTCCGGCACCAGGCAGTCGTCGAACACAAGCTCGCACGTGGGCGAACCGCGCATGCCCATCTTGTCGATCTTCTGGCCGATGGAGAAGCCCGGCATGCCCTTCTCGATCAGGAAGGCGGTGATGCCTTTGGAGCCCTCGCCGGTCTTGGCATAGACGACCAGCGTGTCGGCATAAGTACCGTTGGTGATCCAGAACTTGGTGCCGTTGAGGCGGAAGCCTCCAGCAACCGCATTGGCGCGCAGCTTCATGCCGACGACGTCGGACCCCGCGCCCACCTCGGACATGGCGAGGCTGCCGATGTGCTCGCCCGAGATCAGCTTCGGCAGATACTTCGCCTTCTGTTCCTCGGTGCCCCAACGGCGGATCTGGTTGACGCACAAGTTCGAATGCGCGCCGTAGGACAGCCCGACCGAGGCCGATGCGCGGCTGACCTCCTCCACCGCGATGACGTGTTCGAGATAGCCCAGGCCGATGCCGCCCCACTCCTCCTCGACCGTCAGGCCATGGAGGCCGAGCGCACCCATTTCGGGCCAGAGGTCGCGCGGGAACCAGTCCTCGGCGTCCACTTTCGCGGCGATGGGGGCGATACGTTCGTCAGCGAAGCGCGACACGCTTTCGCGGATCATCTGCGCGCTTTCGCCAAGGGCGAAATCGAAATCGGGGGTGGCGCGCATGGGTTCCTCTCCTCTGGCTGCCTGATCTTTGGCAACGCTCCTAGAGCAATATCGATGCAGCGCGAAGACGGAATATTACGAGAGCCCGCGCAATTATGTCTCCGCACCAATTCGCAGCGAGGCGAGCGCCGCGACCAGCAGAGTGCCCGCTGCGAAGGCCATCGTCCAGATCGGCTCGCCGGGGAAGAAGGCCTTCATGATCGAGCCCATCACCGTCGCGACCAGCAGTTGCGGCAGCACCACGAAGACGTTGAACAGGCCCATGTAGATGCCCAGCTTGGACTGCGGCAAGCTACTCGCGAGAATGGCGTACGGCATCGCGAGGATCGAGGCCCAGGCGATGCCGATGCCGATCTCGCACGCGATCAGGGCCTTGGGATCGCGCAGCAGCAGGAACCCGGCAAAGCCCAGCGCTCCCGCCACGAGGCACAGCGCATGCGTCCGCGCCTTGCCGAGACGAGCCGAAAGCATCGGCAGCAGCGCCAGCGCAGCGATGGCCGCCACGCCGTTGTAAACCGAGAACAGCACGCCGACCCAGTTGCCCGCCTCCTGATAGGCTGCGCTGGCGGGGTCGGCCGATCCGAAGTGGTACTGCGCCACCACTGGCGTCGTGTTGATCCACATGATGAACAGCGCCGACCAGCTGAAGAACTGCACGAAGGCGAGCCGCTTCATCAGCGGCGGCATTCCCGCGAAGTCACCGACGATCCCTGCCAGCATCGAAGCACTGCGGCCCGAGCGCGCAAGGCCGATAGCGGCCATGATGGCGATGCCGTAGCCTGCGAGGAGCGCGGCGAGGAGATAGACTTCCTTCTCCAACCCCCATCTGGTGACGATCAGGGCCACGAAGTTTCCTGCAGCGATCCATGGGAGTCCACTCCACAAGCTGCGGCCTGCGAGTGCAGCAGCACTGGCGCCCTCCGCCTCCTGCACATCCCCAAACGCCGCTTGCTCCTCGGGCGAGTATTCGCGCGTCGTCAGCACCGTCCAGATCACGGCAGCCAGCAGCGCCAGTCCCCCTGCCCAGAAGCTGTAGCGTACCGTATCGGGAATCTCGCCGAGGGCCGCCGCGTTGGAGACACCCAAGTGCTCCAGCGCATAAGGAAACAGCGACCCCACCACCGCGCCCGCGCCGATAAAGGCGGTCTGCACGGCATAGCCCGCCGTGTGCTGGTCCTTGCGCAGCATATCGCCGACGAAAGCGCGGAAGGGCTCCATCGAGACGTTGAGGCTGGCGTCGAGCATCCACAGCAGCAGCGCCGCCATCAGCAGTCCCGAAGACGACCCGGCGCTCTCCGGCATCGCCAGCAGCGCGATCGTCGCCAGGACGGCGCCCGCGAGGAAGTAGGGACGGCGGCGACCGAGGCGGCCCAGCCATGTCCGGTCGGACATGTGGCCGACGATGGGCTGGACCAGCAGGCCCGTCAGCGGCGCCGCGACCCAGAGCGCGGGAAGATCGTCGATCCCCGAACCCAGCGACTGGAAGACGCGGCTCATGTTGGCGTTCTGCAGTGCGAAGCCGATCTGGATGCCGAAGAACCCGAAGCTGATGTTCCACAGCCCCGCCCAGCCCTGCCGGGGTTTCTCCGAAGCCATGTCCGTCATCGCGTCCCTTCCCTAAGCTCGCGGACTTGACGCCGCGCAGTCCGCCCGCCTTGCACGATGCGCCGGATGCGACAACATGCATACGAATGCCTAGCCGGTCATGCCCAAGCTGATCCGGATGAAACCGGCACCCGTTCCTTCCCGCTCAGGCTGAGCTTGTCGAAGCCCCCTCGACAAGGCACCTGCCTAACTACGCTACCCCGCCGTGCTTCGCCGCACCACCAGACGCGCCGGCAGCGTGCGCGAGGGCGCCGCGCGGTCCGCGATCTGGTCGGCCAGCGTCTCGACCAGAATTTCTCCGGCGCGCCTAAGGTCCTGCATCATCGTGGTCAGCGGCGGGTTGGTCATGCTGGCAGCGGGAAGGTCGTCGAAGCCCATCACCGCCACGTCGCCGGGGATCGACAGGCCCGCCTCGCCCAGCGCGCGCATGGCGCCGATGGCGATGAGGTCGCTGGCCGCGAAGACGGCGTCGAAGACCACCCCTTCGCCAATCACCTCGCGCATCGCCGCATGGCCCATGTCCTCAAGGTTCACCACGTCGCGTTGCAAGCGCGGGTCCACCGTCACCCCTGCCTCGCCGAGCGCCTCGCACAACCCCCGGTAACGATCGGCGAACTCGGGATAATGCTCGTCCGCCTGCCCGAGAAAGACGATGCGCCGACGGCCAAGGCCGAGCAGATGCTCCCCAGCCAGCCGCCCCGCGCCGAGGTTGTCGGAACCGACCGTCGCCCCGATATTAACCTCGTCCACGCTGCCCCAGCGCACGAAGTGCGTGCCCTGCCCGACCAGTTGGCGCAGGCGGCTTTCATAGAGCGTATAATCCCCGTAGCCGAGCAGGATCAGGCCGTCGGCGCGGTGGCTGTCCTGATAGCGCACGTGCCAGTCGTCCTCCAGCTTCTGGAACGAGATGAGCAGGTCCAGCCCCCGGCTGGCGCACTCGCGCGTGATCGCGCCGAGCATGGCGAGGAAGAACGGGTTGATCTTGGAGTCGTCGGGCGACTGTTCCTCGAAGAACAGCAGCGCGATCGTGTTCGAACGCTGCGACCGCAGCGACGAGGCGTTCTTGTCCACCGAGTAGTTCAACTCGCGCGCGATCGCCTCGATCCGCTCGCGCGTGGCGGCGCTGACCGACTTGCTCCCGCGCAGCGCGCGGCTGACGGTGGGCTGCGAGACACCGGCGCGATAGGCGATGTCGAAGCTGGTCGGGCGGTTGGTCGGCTTGCGTCCCATGGTCTCCTCCACCCGATGCTGCGCCGCAACAATGCCACAGTGCCAGGTAGCTAACTTCATATAATCACGTAATTACGCGGTATCCTGATCGTTGCATGGAAGACACGCCGCGTTTCCCTCCGGCATCTACGTATACGTATGCCATATTATGCGCAACGTAGGACCGCCTTAAGCAGAGGGGGTCGAATGGAGTCGCGGCAGAAATGCACGGGCTCATCAGGAGGAGATGCCGGGCGCCAGGTGTGCTGTCCCGGCCAGAACAGGGGAGGACACTTCATGTCGCTTCGTAACGAGTTTTCGGCCGTGGGCATGTCGTCCCGGATCGCCATCACCGCCGCCATGATCGCGGCTGCCCTTCCTGCCGCAGCGTGGGCGCAGGACGCCGCCCCGGCGGAGGACAACGCCAGCGCCGACACCATCGTCGTCACTGGCTACCGCGCATCGCTGCTCAACGCGATCAACCAGAAGCGCAACGCCGAGCAGATCGTCGAGAGCGTCTCGGCCGAGGACATCGGCAAGCTGCCCGACGCCTCGATCGCGGAATCGATCGCCCGCCTTCCGGGCCTGACCTCGCAGCGCGTCAACGGCCGCTCGAACTCGATCGCCATCCGCGGCTTCGCGCCGGACTTCTCGACCACGCTGCTGAACGGCCGCGAGCAGACCTCGACCGGCGACAACCGCGCCGTCGAGTACGACCAGTATCCGTCCGAAGTCGTCAGCGCCGTCAACGTCTACAAGACGCCGATGGCCAGCCTCGTCGGACAGGGTCTGTCGGGCACCGTGGACATGCGCACGATCCGTCCGCTCGACACCGGCAAGCGCATCTTCTCGGTCGGCGCGCGCGGTTCCTATGCGGATCTCGGCAAGCTGAACGCCAAGTCGGACGACATGGGCTACCGCGCCAACGCGATGTACGTCGACCAGTTCGCCGACGACACCATCGGCATTGCCCTTGGCGCCAGCTACAACAACGAGCCCTACCAGATCAAAGAGTACAACGCTTGGGGCTACAGCGACCTCGCCAACGGCGACCGCGTGATCGGCGGCGCCAAGGCCATGGTCACCTCGACCAAGCTGAAGCGCATGGGTCTCAACGGCACCCTCCAGTGGAAGCCTGCGCCGAACCTGACGACCACGCTCGACGCGTTCTACTCGAACTTCAAGGACGACCAGATCAAGCGCGGCGTCGAGATGCCGCTGCAGATGGGCGTCAGTGCCGACAATCCTGCAATGTCGCCGGTCCTCACCGCCACCACGGTCGAGAATGGCCTCGTCACCTCGGGTCAGTTCGCCAATGCGAAGCCCCTGGCGCGCAACGACCTCTTCCAGCGCCACGCCAAGCTCTACTCGTTCGGCTGGAACACCAAGTGGGAAGGCGAGGATGGCTGGAACGCCTTCTTCGACGCCAGCTATTCGAAGACCGACCGCAGCGAACTGACCATCGAGACCACCGCCGGCACCGGCCGCAATCTCGTAGGCGCCAAGGACACCATCGGTTTCAATACCGGCACCAAGGGCTCGACCTTCTCGAACGTGATCGATTACGGCGACTACGACACGATCCTCCTCACCAGCCCCCAGGGCTGGGGCGGCACCCAGATCGCGCCGGATGGCACCGCGATCCGCAACGGCCAGGACGGTTACTACAACAACCGCCACATCAAGGACGAACTCTGGCAGTTCCGCACCGAGGTCGAGCACGAGTTCGAAAGCGGCCCGCTGCACTCGTTCCAGGTCGGCCTGAACTACACCAACCGCTCCAAGTCGCTGGTGCCGGAGGAGTACTTCCTGGGTCTGGCCGCCAATACCGACGGCCTCACCAGCGTCGCCGTGCCTCAGGAATATCGCCTCGGCGCCACGGACCTGAGCATGTACGGCCTCGGCTCGGTGATCAGCTACGATCCCGCCGCGCTGGTGCGTGACGGCATCTACAACCGCGTCGCGAACCCTTATGGCGACGTCGTGGTAAAGAGCTACGCGATCCGCGAAAGGCTGATGACCGCCTACTTCCAGGGCAACATCGACAGCGAGATCGGCTCGGCGCACCTGACCGGCAACTTCGGCGTGCAGGCGCAGTGGACCGACCAGAACTCGCTGGGCGCCACCGCCGTGAACCTGGGCACTGCGCCCAACGGTTCGCCGATCATCGGCGGCGAGGAGCGCCGTGCCAGCACCGACTATCTCGACGTGCTGCCCAGCCTCAACCTGTCACTGCGTTTCCCGAGCGATACGGTCATCCGCTTTGCCGCCGCGCGCGAGATCATTCGCCCGCGTCTCGACGACATGCGCGCCTCGCTCAGCTGGAGCTACACGATCGCGGACGGCGTGGCGCAGGCCACCGGTTCCTCGGGCAACCCGGACCTGCGCCCGTGGCGCGCCAATGCGCTCGACTTCACGATCGAGCAGTACTTCGGCGGCAAGGGCGTGATCGCGGCGCAGTTCTTTTGGAAGGACCTGAAGAGCTACATCTACAACACCGACCTCACCGTGCCCACCGACGGCCTCGCGCTGCAGGACCCGGGCCAGGGCATTCCGGTGTCGGATACCGCTCAGCTCAACGTTCCCATCAACGGCAAGGGCGGCACGCTCTACGGCGTCGAGATCGCCACCACCCTGCCCTTCGAAACCTTCCTCCCCGCGCTGGATGGCTTCGGGATCACCGGCTCGGTCGCCTATACCAAGAGCAAGATCCAGGCGACGCCGGACTCGCCCTCGGGTGACCTCCCGGGCTATTCGAAGTGGGTCGCCAACGGCACCGCCTACTTCGAGAAGTGGGGCTTCAACGCGCGCGGTTCGGTCCGTTACCGTTCGACATTCCTGGGTGAAGTCTCGGGCTTCGCGGCCAACCGCGTTCGTCGCCGCGCGGCTGCGGAAACGATCGTGGACGCGCAGATCGGCTACGACTTCCAGGCGGGTAGCGCGCTGGAGGGCCTGTCGCTCTACGTGCAGGGTCAGAACCTGACCAACGCGCCGTTCATCACGACCAACCCGGGCGATAGCCGCGAGGTCATCGACTACCAGACGTACGGCCGCCGTTTCCTGGCCGGTTTCACGTATAAGTTCTGATCTGACACTTACCCCCCGGCGCCGCGATGGAACCCTCCTCCTCCTGAACGGCGCCAAACCGGCGGAACCGTTGAAGTTATCCCTCCCTTCGACGGTTCCGCCTACCCTTCCCCGACGGCCATCCGGAGATCGCCTGTGATGAACCGCCTGATACCTTCCCTCTCGGCCCTCGCGCTGGCCCTCTCCCATGGCGCCGCGTTCGCCGGGACGGTCGAGGACATGCGCGCCCGCACGCCCGAGCAGGAAGTCATCTACTTCGTCCTGCCCGACCGTTTCGAGAACGGTGACACCTCAAACGATACCGGCGGCCTCAGCGGCGGCAAGCTGCAGACCGGCTTCGACCCCACCGACAAGGCGTTCTACCACGGCGGCGACCTCAAGGGCCTGACCGCGCGGCTGGACTATATCCAAGGCCTCGGCGCCAGTGCGCTGTGGGTCGGGCCGATCTTCAAGAACAAGCCGGTGCAAGGCCCCAAGGGCAACGAGAGCGCGGGGTATCACGGCTACTGGATCACCGATTTCACACAGGTCGATCCGCACTTCGGCACCAACGAGGACTTCAAGGCGCTCGTCGAGGCCGCACATGCCCGGGGCATGAAGGTCTACATGGACATCATCGTCAACCACACGGCGGACGTGATCCAGTACAAGGAAGGGGTCGCGGAGGGGTATCCCTATCGCTCCAAGGCGGACTATCCGTTCTCGACACGGGGCGGCGTGAAGGGCCCAGCGATCAACCCCGGTTTCCTCGGGGAAACGGTGCAAACGGCTGAGAACTGGGCGAAACTGACCGATCCCTCGTTCGCCTACACCCCCGTCGTGCCCAAGGCGGAAAAGGACGTCAAAGTCCCCGCCTGGCTCAACGATCCGATCTACTATCACAACCGCGGCAACACCGACTGGAAGGGCGAGAGCGCGCAGTACGGCGACTTCGTCGGCCTCGACGACCTCGCCACCGAAAACCCGCGCGTGGTCGATGGGATGATCGAGATCTACGGCAGCTGGATCGACCGTTTCGGCATCGACGGCTTCCGCATCGACACCGCGCGCCATGTGAACGCGGAGCTGTGGCAGAAGTTCGTACCCGCCATGCTGGAGCGCGCGAAGGCAAAGGGAATCAACAACTTCCATATCTTCGGCGAAGTCGCGACGGGCGATTACGACCCTGCCCTGCTCGCCTCGTGGACGCGCAATGCGGGCCTGCCGGGCGTGCTCGACTTCGCGTTCATGCGGGCGGTCGACGATGCAGCGGGCGGCGCCAAGGACGGTGGCACCGAGACGCTGGCGCGCCTGTTCGACGACGACGCGCTCTATGCCGGCGGCAAGCAGGGCGCGCTGCAGCTGCCGACGTTCCTGGGCAACCACGATGCCGGGCGCCTGCCGATGTTTCTCAAGCTGGGCCAACCACTTGCGAGCAACGACGATCTGCTGAAGCGTTCGATGCTGGCCCATGCCATGCTGCTGACGCTGCGCGGCGTGCCGACGATCTACTACGGCGACGAACAAGGCTTCGTCGGCCATGGCGGCGACCAGTGGTCGCGGCAGGACATGTTTGCTTCCAGGGACTTACGGCTTACCGACGAGCCCCTGCTGGGCACGACCCGCGCCCCGAATGCCGAGCATTTCGATCCCGCGCACCCGCTCTACAAGCTGATCGCACAGCTGGCGACCTTGCGCCGCCAGACTCCAGCGCTGACGGGCGGGATGACCAGGGTTCGCGCCGCTTCGGACAAGCCGGGGCTGTTTGCGGTGTCCCGCTTCGATCCGGCTACCGGAAACGAGGTGGTACTGGCCTTCAACACTTCCACCGAGGCGGTCCAAGGCAACCTTGCGGTAGAGCCAAAATCGGCGCAATTCCAGACGCTTACGGGTTCCGCATGTCCGGTGAAGGCCACCGCTCCTGGATCGGTTTCGGTGTCGCTGCCGCCGCTCGGTTTCGCCGTCTGCGCGGCCCGGCCCTGAGCGACAGAAACCGACATAGCCCGACATAACGACGCCAAGATCCACCAGAGAGCGCCATGACGAACCCAGAAACCTCCTCCAAGGCGCCATGGTGGCGCGGCGCGGCGATCTACCAGATCTATCCGCGCAGCTTCGCCGATTCCAACGGCGACGGGATCGGCGACCTGCCCGGCATCACCGCCCGTCTCGACCACGTGGCGAGGCTCGGCGTCGAGGCGATCTGGATCTCGCCGTTTTACCAGTCGCCGATGGCGGACTTCGGCTACGACATTTCCGACTACTGCGCGGTCGACCCGATGTTCGGCACGCTGGAGGATTTCGACGCGCTGATCGCGAAGGCGAAGGCGCTTGGCCTGAAGGTCATCGTCGATCAGGTCTATGCCCATACCTCCGACCAGCACCCGTGGTTTGCCGAGAGCCGGTCCAGCCGCGGCAATGCGCGGTCGGACTGGTACGTCTGGGCCGATCCCAAGGTGGACGGCTCACCGCCCAATAACTGGCAGTCGGTGTTCGGCGGCCCGGCGTGGCGCTGGGATGCGCGGCGCGGGCAGTATTACATGCACAACTTCTTGGCCGAGCAGCCGCAGCTCAACTGCCATAACCCCGAGGTACAGGACGCGCTGCTGGCGGTGGCGAAGTTCTGGCTGGACCGGGGCGTCGCGGGCTTCCGCATCGATGCGCTCAACCACTCGATGCACGACCCGATGCTGCGCAACAATCCGCCCGCGCCGGACGACGGGAAGGTGCGCACGCGGCCCTACGATTTTCAGCTGCAGGTCTACAATCAGTCGCACCCGGACATCCTCAAGTTCATCGAGCGGCTGCAGGCGCTGATCTCCTCCTATCCCGATACCTATTCGCTGGCCGAAGTCGGCGGATCGCGGGCGATGGAAGAGAAGCGCACCTTCACGCAAGGCCCTGCTCGTCTGGACAGCGCCTACGGTTTCGATCTGCTCTATGCCGACACGCTGCGTCCCGCGCACATCGCCGAAGTGCTGCAGTTCTGGCCCGACGAACCCGATGCCGGATGGCCAAGCTGGGCCTTCGAAAACCACGACGCCCCGCGCGCGCTCTCCCGCTGGTGCGCGCCCGACCAGATCGATGCCTTCGCGCGGATGAAGATGCTCACGCTGCTCTCGATCCGGGGCAATCCGATCCTGTTCCAGGGCGAGGAACTCGGCCTGCTGCAGGACGAGATTCCGTTCGAGATGCTGCAAGATCCCGAGGCAATCGCCAACTGGCCGCTCACCCTCTCACGCGATGGCGTGCGCACGCCGCTGCCGTGGATGGCGCAGAGCGAGCATGGCGGCTTCACCTCCTCCGCTCCCTGGCTGCCGCTGAGCGAACAGAACCTGTCGCGCGCGGTCGACCGGCAGGAGGCGGACCCGGCTTCGCTGCTCAACCTGACCCGGCATCTGCTGCAGCTTCGCGCCGCCGATCCGGCGCTGCGCCGGGGCTCCGGCGAAGTGCTGCTCGCCGACGACACGCGCCTCGTGCTGCGCCGAGAGCTGGACGGGCACCGTGTGCTGGTGGTCGTCAACATGAGCGATGCGCCTGCAGCATGGCCTGCAGCAATTCCGACCGGCGGCCGCGTTCTGGCCGCTGTGAATAACGCCGAATGCGCCCTCACCTTGGGCACGCTCCCCGCATGGGGCGCCTTGTGGATCATCGAAGGAGAAACGGCATGAAGCCGCTCGCCCTGCTGGCTAGTGCCGGCATCGTCATCGCCGCCCCTGCCATGGCGCAGGAAACCAAGCCGCAAGTCACCGCTCAATCGCCCGACGGCTCGATCGTGCTGACGGTCACCACCGACAACGACAGCCGCCCGATGTGGTCGCTCACCCGCAAGGGCAAGCTGCTGATCGCACCGAGCAAGCTGGGCTTCATCCTGACGGATGGCCTCAACATGACGCGCGGCTTCGCCATCGAGAGCAGCGATACCGCCAAGGGCGACGACACCTGGGAACAGCCCTGGGGCGAGCGCCGCTTCGTCAAGGACCGCTACAATCAGGTCACCGTCCGCTTCAAGCAGGGCAAGACCTACGGCGAGCGGCTGATGAACGTCACCTTCCGCCTGTTCGATAACGGCGTGGGCTTCCGCTACGAAATCCCCGAGCAGCCCGGCCTCAAGACGATGAAGATCGCCGACGAGACGACCGAGTTCGACATCGTCCCCAAGGGCACCGCATGGTGGATCCCCGGCGGCGAGTGGAACCGCTATGAGCAGGTCTACCAGAAGACCCCGATCGACGCCGTCCCCACCGCGCATACGCCCATCACGATGAAGCTGGAGGACGGCACCCACCTGTCGTTCCACGAAGCGGCGCTGGTCGATTACGCGGGCTACTGGTTCAAGCGCGCGACCGGGCAGACCTTCCGCACCACGCTCTCGCCCTCCTCACGCGGACCTCGGGTGGTGCGCGACCTGCCCTTCGCGACGCCGTGGCGCACGGTGCGCATCGCCGATGACGCCGAAGGTCTGGTCGACAACGATCTGGAGCTGAACCTCAACGAGCCCAACAAGCTGGGCGATGTCAGCTGGGTGAAGCCGGGCCGCTACATCGGCATCTGGTGGGGCATGATCCGCAACGACTGGACCTGGGCGGAAGGGCCGAAGCACGGCGCCACCACCGCACGCACGATGCAGTACATCGACTATGCCGCGAAGCACAAGTTCCGCGGCGTGCTGGTCGAGGGCTGGAACAAGGGCTGGAACGGCGACTGGTTCGGCCACGGCGACGAATTCAGCTTCACCGAGGCTACGCCCGATTTCGACATCGAAGCGGTGACGAAGTATGCCGCGAAGAAGGGCGTCAAGCTGATCGGTCACCACGAGACCGGCGGCAATATCGCCAATTACGAAGCGAACATGGACGCCGGTTTCGCGCTCTACCAGAAGCTGGGCGTGGACACGGTGAAGACCGGCTACGTCGCCGACCATGGCGGCGTGATCGCCAACACCGACTATCCCGGCGGCCCGGTCGGCCCGGTCCGCATGGAGTGGCACGACGGCCAGCGGCAGGTCGAACACCACCTCGCCGTGGTCGAGGATGCCGCGAAGCACCACATCGCCATCGACGCGCACGAACCGGTCAAGGACACCGGCCTTCGCCGTACCTACCCCAACTGGGTCTCGCGCGAAGGGGCGCGCGGCATGGAGTACAACGCCTGGGGCAAGTTCGCCAACGGCCCGGACCATGAGCCTACGCTGGTCTATACCCGCATGCTGTCCGGCCCGATGGACTTCACGCCCGGCGTGCTGAGCCTCGAAGGCGCGAACGGCCCCCTCGCCTCGACGCTGGCGAAGCAGCTGGGGCTGTACCTCGCGATCTACTCGCCGATCCAGATGGCGGCGGACTTCATCGAGCAACTCGACAAGTACCCGCGCGAGATGAACTTCATCGAGAGCGTGCCGACCGACTGGGCCGAGAGCCACCTGATCGCGGGCGAAGTGGGCGACTATGCGATCTTCGCACGCAAGGACCGCGCTTCGCCGCGCTGGTTCGTCGGCGGCGTGAACGATGCGACGGCGCGTAACGTGACGCTGAAGTTCGACTTCCTCGACGCGGGCAAGAGCTACAAGGCCAGCGTCTGGAAGGACGGCGAAGGCGCGACCTACGAGACCGAAGCGCGCCACAACATCGCCTACGACACGCGCACCGTGAAGAAGGGCGACACCATGGACGTGTGGCTGGCCCCCGGCGGCGGCACCGCGATCCGGCTGGAGCCGAAGTAAGCCACTTGCGGTCCCGAACCTCGGTTCGGGACCTCCGGCCATATCTCCGTCATTGCGAGCGTAGCGAAGCAATCCAGAGCCGCCTAAACCGCCCTGGATTGCTTCGCTACGCTCGCAATGACGAAGGGATTGTCATCGTGCTCTATAGCTTGCTTTCAGGCTGACCTTGTCGAAGCCCCCCGCGTTTTACTCAGCTACAAAGCGACTTCGCGGTGCTCGTCCCAGGCGTTACGCCAGTGCCGGTGCTGGTGCCGAGGCTACGATCGTCGCGGATGATGTAGGCGGCCTCGCGGCGGAAGTTCGGCTGGCCGACGAACCAGGTGCCGAACAATGGCTGGTAGGTGTAGTTCACCTCGACGTACATAACTGCGGAACCAGCGACGGCAGCGATGGTCGGATTGCCCATGCCCGCGATCGTCGATCCGGTCAGGCCCTTGCCTGCGGCTCCATATTGCGAGCTGACCTTGAGATTGCCCCGGCAGCGCTGCCAGTGGATGAACTGCCGCCCGGTCGCAGTATCGCGCTCGAGGCTCGACAGGATGATCCGTCCGTTCGCCTCGAAGTTGAAGTACGAGCCCTGCACCAAAGCGCCTGACATGACGGAGTCGATCATCGTCTCGGTGACGGTCGGCGTCACCGCGCTGTTGTCGGTCTGGCCGAGGCGAGAGGCGTTGTCGGCCACCGAGCTGGCGATCTGCGCGATCTGCATGTTGATCATCGCCATCCATGCCAGTTCGGTCCCGTAGAACCCCATGGTAACGATGATCGGCAGGATCAGTGCGAACTCCATGAAGGACACGCCGCGCTCGTCCCGGCGGAGGCGACCGCCAAGGCGCCGTGCAAGATGCCCGATCACGAGCATGTCCCCGCGTCCGAGCCGTACTTTTCCTGAAGCTCGTACGGCTGGTTCTTGCGCACCGTGCTTGCGGTCAGGGTACGCTGCGAGGTCGAGTTGGGAACGAACGGCACGATAAACACCGGGGTATACGTCACCGTCGCCGTGTAGAGCACGACGTCGTTGCCGCCGCCGTTGTCGCTGGTGCCGACGTCCGCATCCCACTTTCCGTTGCGGTTCTCGTCGGTGTAGGTTTCGCCATTGTCGCACTTGCCGTTGGCGTTCTTGTCGTTCCACGTTTCGGCGCGCTTGAGGTCGGCGAAATCGTAGTAGCTGGAACGCTTGAAAGTGACCGTCGCGCCCGGCGCCACGCGCTGGACCATGGCGGTGACATAGTTGTCGGCCTTGGTGGTGTCGGCGATTTCCAGCCCATCCTGGCGCGAGGCCTCCTCGACCGCGCCGTGGAGGATCGCGGTGAGATAGGCCCTGTGCGCCATGTCGTAGATGCCGATCAGCAGCAACAGGAGCACCGGCGCGGCGACGGCGAACTCGATCACCGCCGACCCGCGCTCGCCTGCCCGGAGGCGACGGAGCAGCGCCGCCGCCGTCATTGCACGACCCTCAGTTCGCCGACCTGCTTGGCGATCTCCTGGAACGCGGTGTTGAGATCGGCTGCACTGTTCGCGGTGAACGAACTGTCGTCGGACGCACAAGTCGTGAGGTCGGTGCTGAGCGTGGACGTGAACGCCACCACCCATACGCGGATGCCCTTGGCCTTGATCGCCTCGCATGTCGCGAGGAAACGCTGGGTATGGCGCTTCTCGTCGTCGGTGGAGCCGTCGCTGGTGACGCGGCGGTCCCAGTATTCCATGCCCCAGGCCTGTGCGATGGTGTAGTTCGGCTCCATCTCGCCGTCGGTCATGAAGATCAGGTGGCGCGAGACCTTGCCGCCGTTGCTGGGCTCATCGCTGTTCAGCGTGGACCACATGCCCTGCTGCGACATCAGGCGGCCGCCCCAGATCATGCCGATGTCGAGATACGTGCCGCCGACGGCCTGAAGCGAATCCGCGACCGTGTTGAACTCGCTCTGCGACATCCTCGCCAGCAGCCGGGACTCGACGGGGCAATAGTCCCCTGCGCTGCCGCCGTTGTGGGTCGATGCCGTGGTGTAGTAGCTGTAGTCGTTCCAGCGGCGGTAGGAAACCTCCGGCCAGAGCGGGCGCCACTTCGTCTTGTCGTCGGAGGTCGGTGCGGTATCGAGGTCGAGGTCCAGCGCCGCCTTGGGCGTGATGCCGGCGGTCGCGGAATACTTGAAGGTGGACTGGGCGACGGTGTCGCGCTCCTGGATGCAGCCGTCCCAGCTGGAGGACACGTTGCCGCCGGTGCTGCCGGTGGGTGTGTTGACCGTCGCGAAGGTCTTGAACTTGCTCGTATCGTAGGCGATCTGGCGATAGTTCAATTCATAGGCAGCATCGGCCGTGCGCGAATAGATATAGTAGCTCCCGCCAGATACATCGCATTTATACTGCGTACTGCGCTGGTACTTCTGGCTTTTTGACGTGACATCGCCATCCACCGTCGCCGCAGGAACATCGCCCCCGCAGGAACTGGAACTGTAGCTCTTGCTCGAGTATTTGCTCCAGCTGCCGTAAGTGACGCTGCCGGTCGGTTCGTAAGCGCGAGACTGGTAGGAATAGCTGTCGACGATGTAGTTGCTGCTGATCGCGGTCAGCAACTTGCCGACGTTCACGGTCGAGCTGAACGGTACGAAGCCATAGCGCACGCGCGCGTTGCTGTTGGCGGTGGCGTTGTAGATCGTCGTGTAGAAGTTCTTCATCGCCGCGCGCAGCGCCTGGATGCGCGTCTGCGAGCCCGACAGCGTGTAGTCCATCGAACCGGTCGTATCGAGCACCATCATGATGTCGGAGTTGCCCACGCCCATCGAGCTGCCGCAGGTCACGCTGATATTGAAGGCGTCCTTGCCGAAGATGCGCATCAGCAGGGTGTCGAGCACCGTCGTCGCGGTGCCGGTGATGGTCTGCCCGTTATCCGTCGAAGTCGCGTCGAACGCCGTGGACCTCGTGCCCTGCTGCGCGTCGCTGAAGTTCGTGTTGAAATAGTCGGTCGCGACTTTCTTCGACGCGGCGTCGAAACCCGCCGTCGTCACCGTCCGCCGCCCCGCCAGCACCGCCGCGTCGCAGGCCGACTGGATCTGTTCACGCACGAGATAATCGCGGCTCAGGTCCACCGCCGAGCCCACCACCACGGCCGCCACGAGCATGCCGATCGCAGCGATCGGCAGGATGTTGCCAGCGGAATCGCGCAGAACGCTGCGAACGACCTTGGCGGGATAGTGACATGCTTGACGCATCGTAAACCAGGCTCGCTCTTGGAATTGCCCCGATAATCCCTTGCCGATAGCAGCAATGTCTTAAGGAAGTTTTTGCGCACGCCGCTTCGCGTCCTGCGGCAGCCCGCGGCGAAAATATTTCGGCTCGCCGGGAACCGGGGAACGCCATTAACGTTATTCGAGCTGATCCGGGGACCGCGCGTGATGGGGGAGCGGTCCGGCTGAAGCGGTTCTGTACCCCCCGCGAGACGAGTGAATGGCAACCGCCCGCGGACTGGATTCCACCAAATTTCTCTACATCCTGCTACCCATCGTCATCGGCCTGACCTTCATCGCCGACACCCGTTTCCCGCTGGGCACCTCGATCTGGGTCATCTACCTGTTGCCGACGGTGCTGTCCTATCTCGCACCGCATCGGCTTGCGCCCCTTGCCGTGGCCGCCGCGACGACCGTGCTGATCGTGATCGGCTACCAGCTGGCGCCCGAAGGCGTGGCCAAGGAAATCGCGCTCATCAACCGCACCCTGGGCACGATCACCAACCTGACGCTGGCCGGCATCGGCGCCGCGTTCATCAGCTACCGCAATTCCGCGCGGGCCTTGCAGGCCCTGCGTGAAGGCGAAGCGAAGCTGGCGCGGGAGACGACCGGAAACCTCTCCCTCGACGACCTCTCGCACCGCGTGATCAGTTTCCTCGTCGATCGCTTCGGCGCGGCGGCGGGGATCGTCTACGTCAATGACGAAGGCGCCTTTCGCCGCGTCGCCAGTTACGGCGTACCCAAAGGTGCCGGGGTTCCCGACCAGCTCGCGCCCGACGACGGCCTGCTTGCCGAAGTGATCCGCGACGGGCGCACCCGTACGATCGCGAAGGCCCCTGCCGGCTATCTCTCGTTCGGGACCGCGCTCGGGCAATCGCCGCTGGACCGTCTGGTACTCGGCGCGGCCGCGATCGACGGCAAGGTCAATGCCGTCATCGAACTCGGCTTCCTCGACACGCCCGAGGCCCGCCCCGAAGACGCGCCCCGCTTCCTCGACACGATTTCCGGCGCGGTCGGCCTCTCGCTGCGCTCCGCCAAATACCGCGCGCGGCTGGAGCACCTGCTCTCCGAAACCCAGCAGCAGGCCGAGGAACTCGCCAACCAGAGCGAGGAACTGCGCGCCACCAACGACGAACTGGAAGCGCAGGCCAAGGCCCTGCAGAATTCCCAGACCGAACTCGAAGCCCAGCAGGCCGAACTGGAACGCTCCAACGCCCAGCTGGAGGAACAGGCGACCTCGCTCGAAGCCCAGCGCGACGAACTGACCCGCGCCCAGACGATGCTGCGCGGCCAGACCGAGGATCTGGAACAGGCGAGCCGCTACAAGAGCGAATTCCTCGCCAACATGAGCCATGAGCTGCGCACGCCGCTCAACTCGCTGCTGATCATGGCGCGCCTGCTGGCCGACAATCGCGGCGGCAACCTCTCGTCCGAGCAGGTCCGCTTTGCCGAGACGATCGAGACGTCCGGCAACGACCTGCTCGCGCTGATCAACGACGTGCTCGACATTTCCAAGATCGAGGCAGGCAAGCTGGAGCTGGAACCGCGCACCGTCCCGGTCGCCGCGATCCTCGCCAAGCTGCGCGATACGTTCGCCCCCGCCGCCGCCAAGCGCGGCCTGGAACTGCGCATCGCCGACGTGGCGGGCGAAATCGAGACCGACCCTCTGCGGCTGGAGCAAGTGCTCAAGAACTTCCTGTCGAACGCGATCAAGTTCACCGAGCGCGGCCACGTCGCCATCGAGGTCGGCCGTGCCGCCGGGAACGTCGCCTTCACCGTGCGCGACACCGGCACCGGCATCCCCGCCGACAAGCAGGGCACGATCTTCGAGGCGTTCCGTCAGGCCGACGGCGGCATCGCCCGCAAGTATGGCGGCACCGGCCTTGGCCTCTCGATCTCGCGCGAATTGTCGCAGCTGCTCGGCGGCACGATCACTTTGGAGAGCGAACCCGGCAAGGGCAGCGCCTTCACCATCACCCTGCCCGAGCACTTCGACGCCGAAGCCGCGCCCGAACAGGTCCGCCGCCCCTCGCCCACGCCGCTTGCCACGTCGCCGACGCCCGCGCCGACGGCCCCGCGCCGCCTCGCCGCCATCGCCGACGACCGTGAGACGCTGAGCGGCGATTCGCGCGTGATCCTCATCGTCGAGGACGATCCGGCCTTCGCCGGCATCCTTGCCGACCTCGCGCACGAAGTCGGCTTCTCGTGCCTGATCGCCGGGACCGCCGACGAAGGCGCCCTGCTCGCGCGCCAGTATCTGCCGCAGGCGGTGATCCTCGACATGCACCTGCCCGATCACACCGGCCTCTCGGTGCTCGACCGCATCAAGCGCGACGCCCGCACCCGCCATATCCCGGTCCATATCGTCTCGGCCGACCATGACGACCATGCGGCGCTCGCCAGCGGCGCGGTCGGCTACCTGTTCAAGCCCGTCAGCCGCGACACCTTGGTCGACATGCTCGAAGGGCTGGAGGCGCGCATGTCGCAGCGCCTGCGCCGCGTGCTGGTGGTCGAGGACGACGCCCAGCAGGCCGAGGCGATCCACCACCTGCTCGCCTCGCGCGATGTCGAGACGGTGGAGGTCCACTCCGCCGCCGAATGCCTGGGCAGCCTCGGCACCGAGACGTTCGACTGCATGGTGCTCGACCTCAACCTGCCCGACATGTCGGGGCTGGACCTGCTCGAACGCCTTTCGCACGACGAGAGCGTCGGCTTCCCGCCGGTGATCGTCTACACCGGCCGTGACCTCTCGCCCGAAGAGGAGATGCGGCTGCGGCGCTATTCCAAGTCGATCATCGTCAAGGGCGCCAAGAGCCCCGAACGCCTGCTCGACGAAGTCACGCTGTTCCTCCACCAGGTCGTCTCCGAACTGCCGCAGGAAAAGCAGCAGCTGCTCGCCCGCTCGCTGGGCCGCGACCAGGCGCTGGAGGGCCGCCAGATCCTGGTGGTCGAGGACGACATCCGCAACGTCTACGCGCTAACCTCGGTGCTAGAGCCGCACGGCGTCGGGGTGCGGATCGCCCGCAACGGGATCGAGGCGCTGAACGAACTCGCCCGCAGCGCCGACAGCGACGGCGCGCCGGTCGATCTCGTGCTGATGGACGTGATGATGCCGGAAATGGACGGCCTCACCTGCATGAAGGAGATCCGCAAGGACCCGCAGTGGTCGCGCCTGCCGATCATCGCGCTCACCGCCAAGGCCATGGAGCGCGACCACCGCGAATGCATCGACGCGGGCGCCAACGACTACCTCTCCAAGCCGCTCGACATCGACAAGCTGCTCAGCCTCGTGCGCGTGTGGATGCCGCGATGACCGGGCGAGAAAGATGATGGTCATCCGCTCCGGCGACAGCCTGAACGACATCGAACTGGACCTCATCGTCGAGGCCATCTGGCGGCGCTACCAGTACGATTTCCGCGACTATTCGCGCGCCTCGCTGCTGCGCCGCCTCGAACGCGCGCAAGCCCATTTCGGCGTGGCGCACCTCTCCGGCCTGCTCGACGTGATCCTCCACGATTCCGCCAGCCTGCCGGTGCTGATCGGCTTCCTGACCATCCAGGTCAGCGACATGTTCCGCGACCCCGAATATTTCCGGACGATCCGCGAGACGGTGATCCCCCACCTCGCCACATGGCCGACGATCAAGGTGTGGATCGCGGGCTGCGCCAACGGCGAGGAGTTCTACTCCCTCGCCATCCTGTTCCGCGAGGCGGGGCTGGAGGATCGCACGATGTTCTACTGCACCGACATCAGCCGGCCCGCGCTGGCCAAGGCGGAGGCAGGCATCTTCGATATCGAGCGCATCGCCGGTTTCTCGCGCAATTACCGCGAGGCAGGCGGCAAGGGTTCGCTTTCGGACTACTACACCGCCAACAGCAACGTCGCCCGCTTCGACCCGGCGCTGCGCCGCCGCGCGGTCTTCGCCGACCACAACCTCGCCAGCGACGCGGTGTTCTCCGAGGTCCAGCTGGTGTCGAGCCGCAACGTCCTGATCTATTTCGACCGCGCCCTGCAGGACCGCGCGCTCGGCCTCTTCGCCCAGTCGCTGCCGCCCGGCGGCTTCCTCGGCCTCGGCTCCAAGGAGACCGTCGCGTTCTCGGCGGAGACCGAGTGCTTTTCAGACTTCGCCCCGGCCGAGAAAATCTGGCGGCGCACCACGCACGATGTGCAGGAGGCCGCCTTTGCCGAATGAACCCTTGCGCATCCTTGCGGTGGACGACGTCCGCGAGAACCTGATCGCGCTGGAAGCCGCGCTGGACCAGCCCGGCGTCGAACTCGTCACTGCGTCATCGGGCTTCGAGGCGCTGGAACTGCTGCTGCGGCAAGACTTCGCGCTGGCCCTGCTCGACGTGCAGATGCCCGAGATGGACGGCTTCGAACTGGCCGAACTCATGCGCGGGACCGAGCGGACGCGCGGCGTGCCGATCATCTTCCTCACCGCCGTCGCCACGGACGAGCGGCGCAAGTTCCGCGGCTTCGAGACCGGCGCGGTCGATTACCTGCTCAAGCCCATCGACATCACCGTACTCAATTCGAAGGTCACGGTGTTCGTCGAGCTGGCCCGCCAGCGCCGCGAGATCGCATTCCAGCGCGATGAACTCGGCGCCGCGCTGGGCCGTCTGCGCGCGCATGGCGACAATTCGCCAATGGCGGTGCTGGAGATCGATTCCAGCCTGCGCATCGTCGGCTGGTACAAGGGCGCCGAACGCACGATGGGCTATACCGCCGCCGACATGCTCGGCGTGCCCCTTTCGGAAGCGCCGTTCCTGCCGCCGAACGGCGGGCGCGAGGCGTTCCTGAAGGGCATGGGCGAACTGCTCGAAGGCGGCGACCGCCGCGCCATGCAGGAGCACCGCTACCGCCGTGCCGACGGGTCCTTGCGCGAAGGCGAATGGTACTGTTCCTCGCTCGCGGGCACTGGCCTGCGCCCCGGCAGCGTGATGATCGAGATGCTCGACATCACCGAACGCCGCCGCGCCGAGGACACCCAGCGCCTGCTCATCGGCGAACTCAACCACCGGGTGAAGAACACGCTGGCCACAGTGCAGGCGATCGCCTCGCAGGGGTTCCGCCATGCCCGCTCGCACCGGGAATTCCAGGACGCTTTCACCGGCCGCCTGCAGGCGCTGGCGCGCGCGCACTCGATGCTCAGCGCAACCACTTGGGAAAGCGCGGGCCTCAAGCGCCTTATCGCCGACCACGTCGCCATCGGTGCGCTCAGCGAGGATAGGCTGCTGCTCGACGGCCCCGACGCCGACCTGCCACCCGAACTGGCGCTGCGCTTCTCGCTGGTGTTCCACGAACTCGCCACCAATGCGCACAAGTACGGGGCTTTCTCCAATGCGGTCGGCACCGTGCGCCTCGTCTGGACCGTCTCGCGCGACGTGCTGACGATGGAATGGAGCGAGCACGGTGGCCCGCCCGTCTCCCCGCCGGAGCGGCGCGGCTTCGGCTCGACCCTGATCGAGCACAGCATGGTTTCCGACGGCGCCCGCATCGTCTCCGAGTTCGCGCCCGAAGGCGTGCGCTGGTCGATGGTGCTGCCACTGGTTGCAGGCGCGGGCGTCGCCGAACCCGCCCCGCAGCCGGAACCCCGGTCCGCCCCACAGCCCCCGGTGGTCAGAGCGCCCGCCTCCCTGCCGCCGATGCGCATCCTCGTGGTCGAGGACGAGCCGCTGGTCGCGATGGAACTGATCATGGAGATCGAGGACGGCGGCTGCATCGCCATCGGCCCTGCGACGTCGTGCGATCAGGCCCTTGCCATGATCCGCGAAACCGGGCCGGACCTCGCGCTTCTCGACGGCAATCTCAACGGCGAGAAGATAGACCCCGTCGCCGACGCCCTCGCCGCACGCGACACGCCCTTCGCCTTCGTCAGCGGCTATGACCGCGAGCATCTGCCGCGCGGACATGCCGACCGGCCGATGCTCAACAAGCCCTTCGTGGTCGCCGACGTACGGGCGATGCTGCTGCAGCTGGCCGAAAGCGCAAAGGCTCCCATACCGGAGTGACGCAGCGGGCCGGTCGCGCTATCGCGAGGGGCATGTCGCATGTTCCCTCCGTCCTGTTCGTCTGCCTCGGCAACATCTGCCGCTCTCCCCTCGCCGAAGCCGCGCTGCGCCACGAGGCCGAGCGCGCCCGGCTGGAGGTGCTCGTCGATTCGGCCGGCACCGGGTCATGGCATGTCGGCAAGGGACCGGACCCGCGCTCCTGCGCCGAGGCCGCGCGCCACGGCATCGACATCCACTCCTACCGCGCGCGGCAGGTAAAGGCGCAGGACTTCCGCCGTTTCGACCGCATCGTCGCGCTGGACGCCTCCAACCTCGCCGACTTGCGCCGCATCGCGCCCTCGAATGGCAAGGCGCGCCTGTCGCTGCTGCTCGACCACGTGCCGGGGCTGGAGGGGCAGGACGTGGCCGATCCCTACTACGGCGGGCCGGAAGGGTTCGAGTCGACGTGGGAGCAGGTCAGTGCGGCGGCACGGGCGCTGGTGGCGGAGTTGAAGGCGCGCTGACGTTCCTCCCCGGCGGGGGAGGAACTAAAGCTCCCGCATCCAGTACTGCATCGGCTTCGGACGATCCTCCGCATCCCGGTGGTCCTTCCACGCCAGTTCGGTGACCAGCCCCTCCACCGGCGCGTAACCCCGCCTGCGCCAGAACCCGTCGAGCGGCACGTATCCCTCCGGAAGGTCCGGATGATCGAAAGGCCGCACAACCGCCGCGAACGTCGTCGCCTTGGCACCACGCCGCCGCGCCTGCGCCTCGCGATGGTCGAAGAAGGCATGGCCGATCCCTCGCCCGCGATATTCCGGCAGCAGCACGGATTCGCCGAAGTAGAACAGCCCCGCCACGTCCAGCCCGCGCGACTCGAAAGGCGCGCGAAACTCCGCCTTCTGCGCCGCCATGGAAGAGGCCGTCGCCATACCCACGACCCGGGCTCCATCGCGCGCCGCCACCAGCACGGCATCGGTCGCGTCGGCAAATTCGCGCAGGTAGCTTTCCTCGTAAGCCTCCGCGCCGTCGTAGAGGTACGGCCATTCGGCGAAGACCGCGATCCGCAGTCGCGCAAGATCGCCCACGGCCGCCAGCATCTGCGCCCCCGTCAGCACCTCGATTGTCACGCCCATCCGCACAATTCCTCGCTCATCTTCGCCCCGGAGGCCCCTGCCGCGCGGGCAGTTTGCTTTTACACCGGCTTCCATTATATGCCCGCTCGAATGCCCCGGCCTTCCCGAAGCGCCGGGGCTTGCTCTTTCGCACGTTTTGCAAGGACCCAAGCGCATGTCCCGTCGCCGCCAGATCTACGAAGGCAAGGCCAAGATCCTTTACGAAGGCCCCGAGCCCGGCACGCTGATCCAGTACTTCAAGGACGATGCGACCGCGTTCAATGCCCAGAAGAAGGGCACTATCCAGGGCAAGGGCGTCATCAACAATCGCATCAGCGAGTATGTGTTCACGCGCCTGAACCACATCGGCGTGCCCAACCACTTCATCCGCCGCCTCAACATGCGCGAGCAGCTGGTCCGCCAGGTCGAGATCATCCCGATCGAGGTCGTGGTGCGCAACGTGGCCGCCGGTTCCATCTCCAAGCGCCTCGGCATCCCCGAGGGCGAGATGCTGCCGCACACGCTGATCGAGTACTACTACAAGGACGACGCGCTGGGCGACCCGCTTATCGCCGAGGAACACATCGCCTGCTTCGGCTGGGCCAACCATGACGAGATGCAGGACATCGCCGCCATGGCGATCCGCGTGAACGACTTCATGGCCGGCATGTTCGCGGCGATCAACATCCGCCTCGTCGACTTCAAGCTCGAATTCGGACGCATCTGGGACGGCGACTTCAGCCGCGTGATCCTGGCCGACGAGATCAGCCCCGACGGCTGCCGCCTGTGGGACATGACCACCGGCGAGAAACTCGACAAGGACCGCTTCCGCCGCGACCTCGGCGGCGAGGAAGAGGCCTACCAGGAAGTCGCCCGCCGCCTCGGCCTGCTGCAGGACGACAACGGCCCGAGCGAAGTGCTGGACCTCACCAAGCACCGCAAGCTACGCGGCAAGTAAGCCACGCAAGGCGTTGAATTGAAAGGGCGGCGTTCCGGTGGGAGCGCCGCCTTTTTCTATGAGGCCGCTTCCCGCTGCGATCGTCAGAAAACCGATAACCCAGATTCGTCATTGCGAGCGAAGCGAAGCAATCCAGGGCAGTCTGACACCGCCCTGGATTGCTTCGCTTCGCTCGCAATGACGAGAACGAGGTCATGCATACCGCGCCGGGCAGCGTTCCCACCTCGCCACGGCATGTCCGCGTGCTCAACATGCGCCTTGCCTTCGCCTTCCGGCCTTGGCACTCCTCAACGCGATGAGAGTTTCCCTGATCGCGCTCCTTGTCGCACTGGCTCCCATGCCACTGGCCGCCAAGGACAAACCCGCCCCAAGCGCTGCCACCGGGACCGTCTGGGCCTTCGACCGCAGCGACATCCCGGTCGATCCCGATTTTCGCTTCGGCCGCCTGCCCAACGGCATGCGCTACATCGTCCGCCACAACGCGACGCCCGCCGGAACCGCGATCGTGCGCATGGACGTCGAGGCCGGATCGCTCGACGAATCCCCTGCCGAACAGGGCTTCGCGCATTTCCTCGAACACATGGCCTTCAACGGCTCGCAACGCGTGCCCGAGGGCCAGATGGTGCCGCTGCTGGAGCGCGAGGGGCTGGCCTTCGGCGCCGACACCAATGCCTCGACCAGCTTCGACCGCACGCTCTACAAGCTGGACCTGCCCCGCAATGACCCGGCGCTGATCGACACCGCGCTGATGCTGATGCGCGAGACCGCGAGCAATCTCACCATCTCGCAGGAGGCGGTAGCCCGCGAGCGCGGCGTCGTCCTGGCGGAAATGCGCGACCGCAACTCCTGGGCCTTGCGCAACGCCATCGACACGACGCGGTTCTTCTACCCCAAGTCGCTCTACGCCCAGCGCTTCCCCATCGGCACCGTCGAAACCCTGAACGCCGCCGACGCCGCATCCCTGCGCGCCTTCTACGAACGCGAATACGTCCCCGCCCACGTCACCCTCGTGGTGGTCGGCGATTTCGACGTCGCTGCGGTGGAAGCGGGCATCGTGCGCCACTTCAACGACTGGAGCGCCAAGCCCGCCGAGCAGCAACCCTCCCCCGGCCCGGTCAAGGCCAAGGACAAGGCCCGCACCGGCGTCTACCTCGACCCGGCCTTGTCCGAGCGCGTGACCGTCCAGCGCAACGGGCCGTACCAGGACGAACCCGACTCGATCGCCGAGCGCCGCGAGACACTGCTGCGCTCGATCGGCTACGACATCGTCAACCGCCGCCTCCAGCGCCTCGCCCGCAGCGCCGAGCCGCCGTTCCGGGGCGCGGGCTTCGGCACCGGCGACGTGTTCAAGGCGGCGCGCTCGACCCGGATCATCATCGACACCGTGGACGGCAAGTGGCGCGCCGGGCTGGAGGCGGCCGGGATCGAATACCGCCGCGCCCTCGCCTACGGCTTCTCGGCGGCCGAAGTCGCCGAGCAGGTGGCGCAAGTTCGCACCGGCATCGTCAACGCCGCCGCCTCGGCCTCGACGCGCAGCAATGCGATGCTGACGGCACTGGCGCTCTCGCTGGTCGATGACGAGATGGTGCCCTCTACGCCGCAGTCTGGGCTGGAACGCTTCGAGCGCTTCGCTCCGCAGATCACCCCCGAAGCCGTGCTGGCGGCGCTCAAGCGCGAAGCGCTGACGCTCGACGCGCCGCTGATCCGCTTCCAGGGCCGCAAGGCGCCCGAAGGCGGTGCAACCGCGCTGCGCGATGCCTGGCGCGAGGTCATGCGCGCGAAAATCGACAAGGAAGCCGCCGCCGACACCGCGCAGTTCGCGTACACCGATTTCGGCCCGGCAGGGCAGGTCTTATCGGACACCCGGCGCGAAGACCTCGGCATCCGCGAGGTGCGGTTCGCCAACGGGGTCATGCTCAACTTGCGCAAGACCGATCTCGAAAAGGACCGCGTGCGCGTGAGCCTCGCCATAGACGGCGGCGACCGGCTGAACACGCGCGAGAACCCGCATGCGACGCAGTTGGTGCCCAATCTCGACGATGGCGGCCTCGCCAAGCACAGCCGCGATTCGCTCGACACGATTCTCGCCGGGCGCAGCGTCGGGCTCGGGTTGTCGAGCGCGGCGGCGAGCTTCGATTCGCGGGTGACGACGACCCCGCGCGACCTCGAAATCCAGCTGCAGCTGCTAGCCGCGCTGGTCACCGACCCCGGTTACCGGCCCGAAGGCGAAGTGCGCTATCGGCAGGCGATCAACAACTACTTCGCACAGCTCGATGCGACCCCGGCCTCGGCGCTCGCGGCCCGCATCGGCGGCATCCTCAGCAACGACGACCCGCGTTTCAGCCTCGGCAACGTCGAGGATTATCGCCACTTGTCCTATGCCAAGCTGAAGACCGACGTCAGCGACCGGCTGGCCCGGGGCGCGATCGAGATCGGCCTCGTCGGCGACATCGACGAAGACGCCGCGATCGCGCTGGTTGCCCGCACGTTTGGCGCCCTGCCCGCCCGCGAGATGGCCTTCCATGGTGAGACCGGCCAGCCCCCTCGCCTCTTCGCCAGCGATCGGTCGGCGCGGATCGTCCGTCACACCGGCCCTGCGGATCAGGCCTTGATACGAATCACCTGGCCCACGCGCGACGACACCGATCCGGTCGAGGCGCTCGAACTCGAACTGCTGGAACGGGTCATGCGCGTCGAACTGACCGACCAGCTGCGCGAGGCGCTGGGCAAGGCCTACTCGCCCTCGGCATCGAGCCAGCTTTCGCATGAGTGGAAAGGCTATGGCACCTTCTCGGTCAACGCCTCGGTGGACGTCGCCGAAGTGCCCGCGACACGCGCGGCGATCCGGCAGGTGCTGGACGATCTGCGCAAGGCCCCGGTCAGCGCCGACATCCTGCTGCGTGCGCGGCAGCCGATGATCGAAAGCCTCGCCAACGCGCTCAAGAGCAATGCGGGCTGGATGGCACTCGTCGACCACGCGCAGTCCCAGCCCGATCGGATCGAGCGTTTCCAAAATGCGCGCGAACAGCTGCTGGCGCTTACCCCGGCGGACGTGCAGGCGATGGCCCAGCGCTACCTCACGCCCGAGGCCGGGCTGGAGGTGCTGGCGCTGCCGAAGGATGTGGCGGAACCGAAGTAAGCCCCCGCATACCTCGTCATTGCGAGCGTAGCGAAGCAATCCAGGGCGGCTCAAGACTGCCCTGGATTGCTTCGCTACGCTCGCAATGACGGGCGGAGGGGCTATCGCGCGTGATTGGGCCGCGTCGGCTTGCCGGTCCGCTCCGCCCAGTCGACGATGAGATCATCATACAGCTTCTGATCGATCAGGTCGTACTTCTCCGGGAAGTTACGGAAAGCGTCCATCGCGCTGGCGACCCAGCCGGTCTCCATCAGCTCGCGCGCCATCTTGAGGTGGTTCACCGCCGCCGAGACCCAGCCCCACCCGGTCGAAAGCGTGAACCCCGTATCCGGCAAGTTGAACCCAAGCGTGCAAACCGGGATCGGCATATGCGGGATGACTTCGGCCTGCTGCTCAGGGGGAGCGCTGGCGAAAACGATCGCGTCGGCCCCCGCCTCGGCATAAGCGTGCCCCCGCCGGATCGCCTCTTCCACCGAGCCCGAACCGCCGCCGCCATTGGCGCTGGTGTAGAGTTCATCGCAGCGCGCGATGATCACCAGGCCCGAGTCGCCCCGCGCCTTCACCCCGGCCTCGATCCGGCATTGCATCTCCTCGATCGAGCAGAGGCCATTCGCATGCTTGGAATGCTTGGGGTTCACCTCGTCCTCAATGTGATACCCGGCGATCCCGGCCGCGACGTACATCTTCGTGAAGCGGTATGCATCGGCCACCGTCTCGCCCAGCGTATCGGCGTCGGCGATCAGCGGAATATCCATGGCCTGCGCGATGCGGCCCGCCTGGTCGATCTGTTCGATCTGGCTGAAGATGCCGTTGTCGGGCACCGCATAGTGAAATGCCGAGCAGGCATGGCCGCCAAGATAGGCCGCCTTGAACCCGACCTGCTGGACGATTCGCCCGGTGAGCGCGCTGTAGGCCTCGGCGGCGACAAAATGCTCGCCGTTCTCGATCAACGCGCGCAGCTTCTCACCCGGTGTCGGCATCGTCGGCTCTCCCTCTTTCGAACGGAGGGCTCGCACGAAGCCGCCGGGCGGGCAAGCGGGTCAGGCGGGTATCGGCCCCGCGTTGTTGCCGATCCGCTCGAGCGCGGGGACGAGTTGGTCGAAATGGTCGATCACCGCCGACGCGCCGAGTTCGCCGGGCGGCAGGTCGTTGAAACCGAAGCTGACCGCGATGCACGGCAGCCCCGCCGCCGCCGCCGCGCGCGTGTCGTACGTGGTATCGCCGACATAAGCCGCACGCCCTTCCCCGCCGCGTTCCAGCATCAGCTGCAGCAGGTCGGGACGCGGCTTGGCCCGGCCGGGGCCGAGGGTGTCGCCGCCGATCACCGTGTAGAACCGCTCCGACAGGCCGAGTTCGCCGAAGATCTTCGTGGCGAACCGCTCCAGCTTGTTGGTGACGACGGCGATCTTCACGCCGCGCGCCGCCAGTTCGTCCAGCATCGCCGTGCCGCCGGGGAACAGGCAGGTCTCGACCGCGATATTGGCTTCGTAAAAGGCGAGCAGCGCATCGTGCAGTTCCTCGAAGCGCACATCGTCCACCGCGCCGCCCGTCGCGACGAGCGCATTGGCGAGCATCTTGCGCGCGCCGCCGCCCACGAACCCGCGCACTTCCTCGCGCGGGACGGCCCGGCGGCCTTCCAGAGAAAGGGCGTGATTGACCGCGTGGCCAAGGTCGCCGAGACTGTCGAGAAGGGTTCCGTCGAGGTCGAAACCGACGATCTGAAAAGGAAAGCTGGTCATTGCGCCAAGCAGTGCAGGCTCGGGATGGAAACCGCAACAATTTGCTGGCAGGAGAGCACCCATGACTTTGGCCAGTAACCCCCTCGCAATCGTCGTCCTCGCCGCCGGCAAGGGCACCCGCATGAAGAGCGACCTGCACAAGGTGCTCCATCCCGTAGCCGGCCGCCCGATGCTGGAACATCTGCTGGCTAGCGCCGCGCAGTTGGCTCCCGAGCGGCAGGTCGTCGTCGCCGGGCATGGGCGCGAGCAGTTGGAAAAGGCGCTGGGAAGCCGCGCGACGATCGCGGTGCAGGAGCCGCAGCTCGGCACCGGCCACGCCGTCCAGCAGGCCGAGGGCGCGCTGGCGGGCTTCGACGGCGACGTGCTGATCCTCTACGGCGATGTGCCCTTCGTGCGCGAAGAGACGATGCGCGCGATGATCGCCCGCCTCCATGCCGAGGATGCCCCGGCAGTGGTCGTGCTCGGCTTCCAGCCCGAGGACCCGCTGCAATACGGCCGTGTGCTCGCCCATGATGACGGGCGCATCGCGATGATGGTCGAGTACAAGGATGCCACCGAGGAACAGCGCGCCTGCCGCTTGTGCAATTCGGGCCTGATGGCGGTGAAGTCGGCCGATCTGTTCGACCTGCTCGCCAAAGTCGGCAACGAGAACGCCCAGGGCGAGTATTACCTCGTCGACATCGTCAATATCGCCACGCTCGAAGGATGCGCCTGCGCGGTGATCGTCACTGACGACCCGGACGAAGTCGGCGGCATCAACAGCCGCGGCGAACTCGCCGAAGCCGAAGGGCGCTGGCAGAAGAAGCGCCGGGTGCAGGCCATGGCCGACGGCGTGACCTTGATCGCGCCGGAAACCGTATTCTTCGCCTGGGACACGAAGCTCGGCCGCGACGTCACCGTCGAGCCCAACGTGGTGTTCGGCCCCGGTGTTACCGTCGCCGATAACGTCGTCATTCACGCCTTCTCGCACCTCGAGGGCGCGACGCTCGAAAGCGGCGTCGCCATTGGACCTTACGCTCGCCTGCGGCCCGGCGCGGTGCTCAAGGCCGGGTCCAAGATCGGCAACTTCGTCGAGATGAAGAACGCCGTGCTGGGCGAAGGCGCGAAGGCCAACCACCTGACCTACCTCGGCGACGCGGTGGTCGGTGCGGGCGCCAACATCGGCGCGGGCACGATCACCTGCAACTACGACGGCTACTTCAAGCACAAGACCGTGATCGGCGAGCGCGCCTTCATCGGCTCCAACAGCGCGCTGGTGGCGCCTGTGAAGATCGGCGCCGACGCGATCGTGGCGGCGGGCAGCGCGGTCACCCGCGACGTGGCGGACGGCGAACTGCGCCTCGTGCGCGGGGAACAACTGGTCAAGCCCGGCTGGGCCGACCGTTTCCATGATGCGATGAAGAAGAAGAAGGCCGAGTTGAAGGGCTGATCCAGCCGGGTATGCCGCCGACCTGAAACACGTTCGTCATTGCGAGCGAAGCGAAGCAATCCAAGGCGGTTTACGCGGCCCTGGATTGCTTCGCTTCGCTCGCAATGACGATCTGGTGTTGGGAACTGAAAGCTCAGGAACCGATGAGCTTACGGCGTGAAATATTGCTCAGTTCCACCCGCGCGATCTCGCTCTTGGGATCGTACTGCAGCGACTGGTCGTAGAACTTCTCCGCCTCGTCATACTGCCCCATCGCCGCCTTGGTGAAACCCATCCCCCGCAGGGCGCGCGCCGCTATCCGTGCGTCCTTGCCGGTCGTGGACTTGTCGACCACGGCCCAGGCCTTGGCGAACAGATCGTAGCTGCCCTGCCAGTCACGGCGCGACTTGAAGAGTTCGGCATATTCGTTGGCGAAGTGGGCATTGCCCGGCGCCATCTGCGAGGCCTGCCGCAATTCAGCCTCGGCAAGATCGCCTCGACCCAGATCGATGAGCGCGAAGCCCTTGCCGAAATGCGCCTCGCACAGTGCGGGATCGACGTCGACGCTGCCGGCAGCGGCCGCCCCGCCGTCACGGCAGAGGCGTGGGCGCAAATCGCCGGAAAGCCGCTGGTCGGCATCGGCGATGACCTTGTCGAACAGCTTGACCGCCTGCGCCTGCTTGCCCTGGCGGATCAGATCGTAGCCCTGCTGGACATGGGCGGCGGCGTCGAAGCGGGTATCCGTCACCCGCGCGGCGGGTGCGAAATTGGCCGCCACAAGATGCGGCTGTTGCTGCACGGGTTCGGCATGAGCCGCTCCCGCGATGAAAAGCGAAACAAGAACGGAAGACGCAATTCGAGCGTTCATCGGTGTTTTTCCTCTCCCCAAAACACCGATACCGCGCCGGTCTGTGCCGAGCCCTTCTACGTGGGCCAATCGTCAGACAGTGTTCGTTGAACTGCGAAGAATATCCGACCGGCGCGGTTTGACAAGTCATCTTGCCGAAATCAAACCCTCGTCTCATCGCACATGGTCCGCTGGTGGGCCGACGACGGAGATTTTCGATGGCAAACAGCCCCTGGAGCCATACGCGCAGTTCATCGCTTTCCGACGACGTCGATTTCGAGATCAAGGGCCAGGAACTCCAGTTCGTCGAGATCGAACTCGACCCCGGCGAAAGCGCGGTGGCCGAAGCCGGGGCGATGGTCTGGAAGGACGCCTCCATCGACATGACCACCGTATTCGGCGACGGCTCGGCGGATCAGGGCGGCGGCTTCATGGGCAAGCTGCTGGGCGCAGGCAAGCGCCTCGTGACGGGCGAAAGCCTGTTCACCACCGTCTTCACCCATCGCGGCTCAGGCAAGGCACGCGTATCCTTCGCGGCGCCGATCCCCGGCTCGATCCTGCCGATCAAGCTGGACGAAGTCGGCGGACGGCTGATCTGCCAGAAGGACGCCTTCCTGTGCGCCGCGCGCGGCGTGTCCATCGGCATCCACTTCCAGCAGCGCATCATGACCGGCCTGTTCGGCGGCGAAGGCTTCATCATGCAGAAGCTGGAAGGCGACGGCTGGGTCTTCGTCCAGATGGGCGGCACCGTGATCGAGCGCGAGCTTCGCGCCGGAGAAGAACTCCACGTCGATACCGGCTGCGTCGCCGCCTTCCAGCCCAGCGTGGAGTTCGATGTGGTGCGAGCAGGCTCCGTCAAGTCCATGATTTTCGGTGGAGAAGGCGTCTTTTTTGCCCGCCTGCGCGGCCCCGGGAAAGTCTGGATCCAGTCGCTGCCGTTCTCGCGGCTCGCCGGGCGGATGCTGGCGGCGGCAGGCTCGACCGGCGGCCAGAACCGCGGCGAGGGATCGCTGCTGGGCTCGCTGGGCAACCTCATCGACGGCGATTGATGACGCGAATGTAATGTGCAGGACAGCGCCCGGTCATCGGCGATCCGGCACTGTCCTGCCATGGCTCACGATACATCCGCCTTGCCGATGATATCACGATATGATATCGCGATATCATGACGCGTATTCTCGCAGACCTGCCCGACGAGGACATCCGCTGGCTCGACGCCCGCGCCGCCGAACTCGGCCAGTCGCGCGCTTCGGTCCTGCGCGAGGCGGTATCGACCTACAAGGCCCATGCGCAGCCGGCGAGTGGCAAGGACTGGCTGGATCAGGCTTTCGGCATCTGGAAGAACCGCCAGGACATCGGCGATCCAATAGATTGGCAACGCCGCGAGCGCGCTTCGTGGACCCGGCCGTGGGATGACGACTACGAAGAGGTGAAGGCCGAATTTCCGGACCTTTTCGACGAGCAGGATGACCGCGAACGCGCGCATTATCTCGCCCAATCCGGCCGGAAGCCGTCTGCGGAATGAGCGGTTATTCGTTCGACAGCAATATCCTGATCGATGCGCTGAACGGTTTTCCGCCCGCCCACGCCGAGATCGCACGTGTTGATCGGCCCTGCATAAGCAGGCTGGTCTGGACTGAGGTTCTTTCCAAGGAAGGCGGCGCAACTCTCAGGAACATAGAGATATTCCTGTCCGGCTTCCTGATCGAGGAAGTGGACGCGGAGATCGCTCGCCATGCCGCAGCGCTACGACGGGAGCGACCGAAACTGAAATTGCCCGACGCGATCATCCTGGCCTCTGCGCAAGTGCGCCAGCGCATTCTGGTTACACGAAATACCAAGGATTTTCCGGCAAGCATGCCGGGCATCCGCGTCCCCTACTCTCTCTAGACCAAGGCACTTAATCTCATGTGTGGCATCATCGGCATCGTCGGCAAGGAAGACGTGGCGGACCGGCTGGTCGACGGCCTGCGCCGGATGGAATATCGCGGCTACGACAGCGCTGGCGTCTGTACGTTGTTTGACGGCCAGCTCGTGCGCCGCCGCGCCGAGGGCAAGTTGATGAACCTCGTCAAGGAACTGGCGCGTGATCCGGCGCCGGGCCTGACCGGCATCGCCCATACCCGCTGGGCCACCCACGGCGCGCCGACCGCCGCCAATGCCCACCCGCACGCGACCGCCGAACTGGCGCTCGTCCACAACGGCATCATCGAGAACTTCAAGCCCCTGCGCGAAGCCCTCGAATCGCGCGGCCGCACCTTCGAGAGCCAGACCGACACCGAAGTCGTCGCGCATCTGGTGTCCGAGCAGGTCGAAGCGGGCGTATCGCCGGAAGACGCCGTCAAGGCGGTCCTGCCTCAGCTGCGCGGGGCCTTCGCGCTCGCGATCGCCTTCCGCCGCTTCCCGGATATGCTGATCGGCGCCCGCCTCGGCTCGCCGCTGGTCGTCGGCTACGGAGACGGCGAGACCTACCTCGGTTCGGACGCGCTGGCCCTCGCCCCGCTGACTCAGAAGATCACCTACCTCGAAGAAGGTGACTGGGTCGTCATCACCCGTGAGGGCGCGACGATCTACGACGCCGACAACAATCCGGTGACGCGCGAAGTCGTCACCTCCGGCGCGTCGGCCGTGGCGATCGAGAAGGGCAATTTCCGCCACTTCATGCAGAAGGAAATCTTCGAGCAGCCCACCGTGGTCGCCCAGACGCTGCGCAGCTATCTGCGCCAGGTCGACCAGTCGGTAGCGCTGCCGCAGATCGATTTCGACCTCGGTTCGGTCAAGCGCATCACCATCGTCGCCTGCGGCACCAGCTTCTACGCCGGCATGGTCGCGAAGTACTGGATCGAGACTTTCGCCCGAGTGCCCGTCGATATCGACGTGGCCAGCGAGTTCCGTTACCGCGACCCGGTTCTGGAAGACGGCGGCCTGGCGCTGTTCATCTCGCAATCGGGCGAGACGGCCGACACCCTCGCCGCGCTAAAGCATTGCAAGGCAGCCGGGCAGACCATCGCCGTCGTCGTCAACGTGCCCACCAGCACGATGGCGCGCGAGGCGGACCTGCTGCTGCCGACCCACGCCGGTCCGGAGATCGGCGTCGCCTCGACCAAGGCCTTCACCTGCCAGCTTGCCGTTCTCGCCGCCCTTGCCGCGCATCTGGCGGTCAAGCGCGGGCGGATGGACCGCGCTGAGGAAGCGGAAGTCGTCCAGCACCTGCTCGCCACACCCGCCAGCCTCAACGCCGCGCTCGATCATGACGAGGAAATCGCGGCCATGGCGCACCTCATCGCGCCCGCACGCGACGTGCTCTACCTCGGACGCGGCCCGGACTATCCGCTGGCCCTCGAAGGTGCACTGAAACTCAAGGAAATCAGCTATATCCACGCCGAAGGTTATGCTTCGGGTGAAATGAAGCACGGCCCCATCGCGCTCATCGACGAAGCGGTGCCGGTGATCGTCCTCGCCCCTTCCGGCCCGCTGTTCGAGAAGACCGTCAGCAACATGCAGGAGGTGCGCGCACGCGGCGGCAAGGTGGTGCTGATCTCCGACTCGGAAGGCATCGCCGAGGCGGGCGAAGGCTGCATCGCGACCATCGAGATGCCGCGCGTGCACCCGCTGATCGCGCCGCTGGTCTATGCGGTGCCGGTCCAACTCCTCGCCTATCACGTCGCCTGTGTGAAGGGGACCGACGTCGACCAGCCGCGCAACCTCGCCAAGAGCGTCACGGTCGAGTGAACGCGAAGGCGCGCGATTGGCGAACCGCGCGCCTTTGCCTCACATCGAAGGCGCGTAACCGCCGTTGAGCGGATAGGTCTGCCCCGTGATCCACTCCGCCGCGTCGGAGCACAGGAACGTCACGAGCGCGGCGACGTCGTCGGACTTGCCGTAGCGGCGGATCGTGTAGCGGGCCATCTGCGCCTTGGCGTGATCGCCCTGCATGACTTCGGCGAGCTTTTCCGCAGGCATGTCCGGCATCAGCGAGGACAGCGAGACGGCGTTGCTGGTCACGTTGTAGCGCCCGAGTTCCTTGGCGATCGAGCGCACGAAACCCTGCGCCCCCGCCTTGGCCGAGGCATAGACCGCGAGCTTGGGCTCGCCCACGCGGCCTGAATCCGAAACTATGGTGACGATGCGGCCCTTCTTCGCCGCCACCATGTTCGGAATGAACGCGAAACAGGCATTGTAGACGCCATAGAGGTTGGTGCGCAGATAGCGGTCCCAGGCCGAGGGCTCCTCCTCCCAGAAGTTGAGGGTCGGACGCAGCGAGCCTCCCGGCCCGGCCATCCCGGCATTGTTGACCAGGATCGTCGCGGCGCCGAGCTTGTCGCGGATCGCGGCATCGGCAGCACGGATCGCGTCGAGATCGCCCACGTCGAAGGGCACCGCCAGCGCCGGCACGCCCATCGCGCGGATTTCCTCGGCTACGGCTTCTGCGCGTTCGGCCACGAAGTCGTTCACCGCGATGCCCCCCGCATTGTGCCGCGCCAGTTCGAGCGCGATGCCGCGCCCCGCGTTCTGCCCGGCCCCGGTGACCACCGCCACCTGCCCTCCCAGATCGAGTAGATCGTGCTCGCTCATTGAACCCTGCTCCCATCTTGCTTGCGCATTAGATAGTATTTACTATCTTTATCTGCGAGTCCGTTGGTGTGAGCGCTCATCGCCGATCATCCCGGCGATGGCCCCGTGCCTTTGGATGAGAGTGAATAAGGTGTGGGCACGGTTGCCAAGAGCCAGTGGCGGGAGCGGCCCGGATATCGCGGCGACGCTGCTAGCAGCGCCCGATGGAGAGGAGAAAAGGATGTTCGAGGAATTCGACCTGACCGGCCGCGTGGCGCTGGTTACCGGCGGCGGCACCGGCATCGGCCGGGCCATCGCGCTGCTGCTGGCCCGGCGCGGCGCGGACATTGCAGTGGCGGGTCGCAAGCGCGCGCCGCTCGACGCGGTGGTGGCGGAGATCGAAGCGCTCGGCCGCAAGGGTCTGGCGGTAGAGGCCGACGTGCGCGAACTGGCACCCGTGCAGGCCATGGTCGAGGCGGCAGCGGTGCATTTCGGGCGGCTCGACATCCTCGTCAACAACGCGGGCGGAGCCCATGGGCACGTCGGCATTGCGAAGATGGACCCGGCCAAATGGGACCGCGACATCGCGCTCAATCTCAATTCGGCGATGTATGCCTCGCAGGCGGCGTTTCCGCATTTGCGCAAGGTGAAGGGCTGCATCGTCAACGTGTCCTCGGTCGCCGGGATGCACGGAACGCAGGGCGTGGCGGCCTATTCGGCGGCCAAGGCGGGCGTCCAGATGTTCACCCGCGTCGCGGCTGCCGAGTGGGGGCCAACAGGTGTGCGCGTCAACGCCGTCGCCCCCGGCATGACCGCGACCGAGAAGGCCCGCGCCGGATGGGAGAAGACCGGCTTCGACGCGGACAGCGCCGCGCATGTCTTTCCGCTGCGTCGCTACGGCCAGCCCGAGGACGTGGCACAGCTCGTCGGCTTCCTGGTCAGCGATGCGGCGAGCTACATCACCGGCGAAGCCATCGCCGTCGCGGGCGGACCGGTTCTGGGCGGAATGGTCAGGATCGACGATTGAGAAGTCCGGGCACTGACCATTAGCACCCGCTCATAATTCGTCATTGCGAGCGAAGCGAGGCAATCCAGAGCAGTCTGACACCGCCCTGGATTGCTTCGCTTCGCTCGCAATGACGAGATGAGAGTGGAATATTCCTAGAGTTTCGCTTCCATCTCGGCGAGTTCGGAGCGCAGCCACATAGTTTCCGAAAGATTGCGTCCGCCGCTCTCGGCCAGCAAGACTTCATGCGCGGCCTTGCGGACGGCGATGGCCTCGGCGTTGGTCGGTTCTGCGCCGAGGGCTATGTCGGTGAGGTGCACGGCCTCCAGCGCCGCGCCGCCGTCCAGCTTCTCCTGCGCCCGCCGGGCAAGTTTGCCAGCCCCGCCCGCCAGTTCGACAAGGTCCGCATCGATGCTGCTGCGCGGCACGCCGTAGAGCGCGGTGGTGCCGTCCTCATAGTGCAGCCAGCCCGAATACTCGCGCCAGATCGACTTGACCGCCCAGCTCGCCTTGCCGTGAAATTCGCCGATCTCCAGCCCCTCGGGCCAGGCGAATTCACGCATCAGAGTGTGGACGTCCTTGCCCGCCTTCATGCCCTCCAGCGTATAGTCGCGCACGTGAGACACCGCCGCGTGCAGCTTGTCGAGGTCGGCGCGGATGCGCTCCTTGCCGACGATCGCCTCGCCGTGGCCGGTGATCACGATTTCCGCGCCGAGATCGCGGATGGTTTCCAGCGACTTGAGGTAATTGCGCACCAGCCGCGGCTTGTCGCCGCGCAGGGTATTGAGGAACGGCATCGACAGCCACACCGGCCCGAAGACATTGCCGGTAAAGGCGATCTTCTCCTTCGGCAGCCAGACGGTGAGGCTGTCCACCGTCTCGCCCTCCGGCGTGGAGATCAGCTCGAAGGTGCGCCCGCCGAGTTCTAGCGTCAGGCGGCGATCGACGAGAATGTCCGGCACGACGTGCGGCGGCGGCTTGGGTGTCGAACCGCGCTTGAGCGTCGAGCCCCAGAGCTTGCGGCTTCTCGGCCCGAAGAAAGCCTGCAGGCCGTTCATGTCGGCCAAAGCCTCGTTGAAACCGGGGCCGCCGATCACTTGCGTGCCGTCTTCGAGGAATTCCGGCAAGCCGCCGTAGTGGTCGGCATGGCTCTGCGTGAGGATCACGAAGGCGAGCGGCCCGGCCCGGTGCGGCGCCAGCAAGCGCTTCGTGCGCTCGGCGTTGTCCATGAAGCCGGTGTTGACCATCACGTCGCCCTCGGCGGTGGTGACGAGGTAGGCGTTTGAGATGTCGTTCGCCTGGAAGATGAAGTCGGTCACCCGGATCGCCTCGGCCTGCTCGTCGCCTGCGCGCACCAGTCCGGCCAGCTTGGGTCCTGCATCCTTTACGTCGCTCATTTCAGACCTCCTCGAAGCTGATCATGACTTTGGCGGACTGCGGGCTCGCGGCGATCTCAAGGCCCTTCATGACGTCGCGGAACGGCAGCTTGTGGCTGATCATCGCGGCGATCTTGTCCTTGAGGCGCGGCATGGCCGCGATCACCTCGGGCATTTCGGTGGGGTAGCCGACGGCGGTGGTAATGGTCATCTCGCTGGTCAGCATGCGGCCGGCCGGGAACTCCAGCGGCTTCATATAGGCGGCGGTGATGACGAGGCGCGCGTGGAACTTCGCCATCATGATCACTTGCGTCAGGATGTTCGGCGCCCCTGCCGCGTCTATGTACGCATCGGTGCCGACGCCCACGCGCCCATAGCTCGGTACTTCGCCATGAAGGCGCGCCAGTTCCGCGCGCAAGTCCACCTCGGCCGGGTTGAGCGCCGCCCGCACGCCCAGCGCACGGGCGCGTTCCAGCCGCTCTTCCGAAAGGTCGAGCGCCACCACGTCGGTCACCCCGCGGTCGATCAGCCACAGCAGCATGCCGAGCCCTATCGGCCCGCAGCCGAACACCACGACCTTGTCGCCGGGCTTCACCTCGGCCCGATTGACCCCGTGCATGGCGACCGCAAGCGGCTCGCACATGGCGGCGACGTCATAGTCGATGCCGTCGGGGATCGGCAAGATCGATTCGCCCAGCCGCGCCTCGCGCACCAGCAATTCCTGCGTGAAGGCCCCTTCCGGGCCGCCGGAGCCGATGTTGCCCGGCGTCATCATCGGGTTGACGACCACCGGATCACCGACCGCGATGCCCTCGACCCCCGCGCCGACCTCGATCACCTCGCCCGCGCCTTCGTGGCCCAGCGCCGTCAGCGTGCCCGGCGTCGGAATGCCGCCGATCTTGATATACGAAAGGTCGGAGCCGCAGATGCCCACCGACTTCATCTTCACCACCACGTCGAGCGGCCCCGTCGCGGGACGTTCATAGGGGTCGAGCCTGACATCGCCCGAGCCGTGGATCCTGAGCAGTTCCATACGCCTCTCTCCTTGCCGGTCCGCCGCGTTTACGGCCGGACCATGTATCCGCCGTCGATGGTGATCGTCTCACCGGTCATGAAGCTGCTGGCGTCCGAGCACAGGTAGGCACCGATGCCCTCGAAGTCGGCGGGAAAGCCGGTGCGCTTCATCGGTATCGTCGGGGCGAAGTGCTGCGCAACGGCATCGGCGCGTGCGCCCTCTCCCATCATCGGCGTGATGACGAGGCCCGGCGCCACCACGTTGGCGCGAATGCCGAGCGGGGCCAGTTCAATGGCAAGGCAGCGGATCGCCGCCGCCACCGCCGCCTTAGAAGACGCATATTCCATCTTCCCCGCGAGGCCCTGGAACAGCGAGAGCGAGCCGCAGGCGACGAGGCTGCCGCCCGATTCGTCCCCCGCCTCTACTCGCTCCTTCATCAGCCTCGCGCCTTCGCGCAAGGTAAAGAAGGCGCCGTGCAGCGCGGTCTTCTGGAAGTCGTACCAGTGATCGGTCGGCATCTCGAAGACCGAGTTGTAGCGCGGCGAAGCCCCGGAATTCGCGAAGACGCAGTCCACGCGCCCGAAGTCGGCCATGACCGCCTCATAACCCTGCGCGATGTTCGCCTCTTCCGAAACATCGACCTGATAGGCGACGACTTTCCCCGCACCGGCCGCTTCGAGTTCGGCCTTGGCCTTCGCGCTCTTCTCGGCGTTGCGCGCCCAGATCGCGAGGTCGCCGCCCATCTTCGCCACGCCCATCGCGAAGCCGAAGCCGATGCCGCCGTTACCGCCGGTCACCACCGTCACTTTGCCCGCGCAGTCGAACAGGCTTTTCGCCATCCTTGTCTTCCTCTGTCCCAAACCGTGCCGTCATCGCGGCGTGTTCACCGGCGCGATGTTCCTCGCGAGAGGATTGCCCGGCAAGCGCGGCAGGCATAGAATTCGGGCCCTAACGTGGCGTCCGGGACACATTGCGGCCGACCTGCCGAAGATGACGCTGATGGAGATGAGCATGCCCGAGGCGCATCGTTCGAAGATGAGCATCGACGCGCAACTGGAAACGCGCGGCGTGATCGCGCAGATCGTGCGCTTCGACATTCCCGACCCGACAGACACCGTTCATGCGGTCGGCCGGGACTACCACGTCAACATGTGCCTCACCCCCCGTCCGCTGCAATCGCGCGGCGGCTATCGCAAGCGCTGGGGGCCGCACCGGCTGGAACGGCTGGGCGACATCTTCGTGCTGCCGCCGGGCGAGGAACTCCACATCAAGGGCGGCACGGGGCGGCAGGCATCGCTGACCTGCACCATCGACGCGGGACTGGTGCACGACCTCGTCGGCCATCGCCTGACCTGGGACGACCCGCATCTTGCCGCCGCGCTCGACATCGGGAGTGCGCAGATTCGCGCGCTGCTGTTTCGCATCACCGCCGAAGTGCGCCACCCCGGCCTCGCTGCGCAGCGGATGCTGGGCTTCCTCGGCAGCGAACTGGCGATCGAACTGGGGCGCCATTGCCTTGAGGTGACCGAGCGGCCCGTCACCGGCGGTCTCTCCGGCTGGCGGCTGCGGCTGATCGACGAGCGCCTTGCCGACGACCTCGCCGCCCCCTCGCTTGAAGAACTGGCGAAGCTGTGCGCCCTGTCGGTGCGCCAACTCACGCGGGGGTTCCGTGTCAGCCGCGCCTGTTCGATCGGCGACTACATCGAGCAGCGCCGCATGGAGGCCGCCAAGCGCCTGCTGATGGAGGGCGAGAGCGTGAAGACCATCGCTTTCACCATGGGGTTCTCCTCTCCCTCCAGCTTCACTTTCGCCTTCCGCCGCGCCGTGGGAGCCAGCCCCAGCACCTTCCGCCAGAGGCAGGGGCGCGTCCTCACCGAGCCTGTCGGGTCTTGACCCGAATTCGACAGAAGGTCTGGTTTTGACGGGTCATCCGCGTTGCCACGGCGGGGCATCGACAGGTTATCTCGTGCCCATGAAAGGCCGACCGATCGGCCGCCGGGAAGAGGACAACCACACCATGGCCACCACCGCCACCACCACTGAGCACCATCTGGGCTATGCCCTCGTCGAGCAGGCGATGAAGGAAACCGGGATCGACAGCTTCGACAACGACAGCTGGCGCGAGGGCTTCGACGTCTTCACCCAGTCGTTCAACGAAGGCATCGCCAAGGGCTGGATGAGCGAAGGCGGCATCGCCCGCGCCCGGAACGACACGCTGCATTACCTACGCGGCCGCCTCAAGGTCTCGCAATACCTGCGCGAGAATCCGGAACTGCTGCAGCGCCCTGTAGAGCGCCCGGTCTTCGTCATGGGCGTGCCGCGCACCGGCACCACGCTGATGTCGAATCTCCTTGCCGCAGATCCCTCGCGTCGTTCGCCGCTGACCTGGGAGATCGACGATCCGGTGCCCCCGGTCACCTCGAACGCCCTGCTGACGACCGACCCGCGCGCGACCACCCGGCTCGCGCAGGAGAAGGCCGCGCTCGAAGCCAACCCCGCCATGGGCAAGTATTATCGCGGCTCGGCGGTCTACCCCAACGAATGCGTGTTCTTCATGGCGCACGATTTCAAGACGCTGATGATCGAGTCCAAGGGCAAGCTGCCGCTCTACAAGGACTTCATCTTCTCGTGCGACATGACCAGCGCCTACGAGTACCACAAGAAGTTCCTGCAGGTTCTGCAGCAGCACACCACCGGCGTCTGGAACGTCAAGAAGCCCAGCCACTCGCTGTGGCTGGAGACGATCTTCAAGGTCTATCCCGACGCCCGCGTGATCTGGACCCACCGCGATCCCTTCACCGCGACGGGGTCGCTGTGCTCGGTGATCTCGCTCAGCCATCAGGCGCACATGGGCCGGATCGATGCGGAGTGGCTGGCCGAGGACTACCCCTGGCAGGCGGCCGAGCACGCCAACCGCATCATGGATTTCCGCGACAAGTACGGCGAGGACAAGATCATCGACGTCCACTACGCCGACATCGTCGAGGACCCGGTCGCCGCAACGAAGAAGGTCTACGCGGCGCTGGGCGACGAATGGACCGCCGAGGCCGAGGCCGGAGTCCAGAAGTGGGTGGACGACAACCCGCAGGACAAGTTCGGCCGCCACGAATACAAGCTGGCGCAATACGGGCTGAGCAAGGAGGCGCTGGAGCCGCTGTTCGAGCGCTACCTGTCACGCTACGACGTCGCGCGGGAGGGCTGATCGTGCTGGAGGGGCTGCACTACCAGAACGCCTATGTCTGTGACGACATTGAAGCAGGGATCGACCTGTTCCGAGGGCGCGGGCTGGAAAAGGAACCGACGATCATCCCGGTCGACCAGACCGTGCTGACGCCGTCGGGGCCGAAGCGCCAGAAAAGCCGCATCTGCTTCATCTGGATCGGCGATTTGCAATACGAGCTGATCGAGAGCGAGATCGACGAAGTCGGCATCTTTGCCAACTGCCTGTCGAATGGCGGCCCCTTGCGCTTCCATCACATCTGCTTCCGGGTGCCCGACTGGGCCGAGTTCCGCTCCCGGGTGGACGCGCAGGAATTCCCGATCGCGATGGAGCGCGACTTGTCGGGCGAGCCGGAGGGCGGACTGAAATTCCTGTACCTCGATGCGCGCAAGGTCTTCGGGCACTACATCGAATATACTTGGATGCCCGAGCTGATGTGGCAGCATATCCGGGCGATGTGAGGAACCCGTCCTGCGTAGTCACGCGGGGGATTCGACAAGCTCAGCCTGAGCGGGATCGGAGTTCATGATCGCCTTCACCTCTCTCGTCGTCATTCCCGCGAAGGCGGGAACCCATCTCCTGACGGTGCCTGCTGCATGAACATCAGATGGGTCCCCGCCTTCGCGGGGATGACGAACGATGGTTCGGTCAAACACGATCCCGCTATGAACCCCGCTCACCCTGAGCTTGTCGAAGGGTCAGGCCATCACTCCCACATCTCCATAAAGCGTCGTCCTCTGCCGCAGCTTGCGTCCGACACTCTCCGCCGCCGCGCGCATGTCGGAAACCTCAGCCAGTTGCCCGTGCGAGGCTCCGGCCGCGCGGCTGATGCTCTCGTCCATCAGCACTCCGCCAAGGTCGTTGGCGCCTGCCGCCAGCACCGCCGCCGCCCCGTCCATGCCCAGCTTGACCCATGAGACCTGTATCGAATCGATCGCCCCGTGCAGCGCCAGCCGGGCGACCGCATGCATCATCACCGCCTCACGCCAGGTAGGCCCCTTGCGGCATTGGCCCTTGCGGTAGAACGGCGCCTCCATGTGGACGAGCGGCAGCGGCACGAACTCGGTGATACCGCCGGTGTCGAGTTGCAGCTCGCGCAAGGCCAGCAAATGCCGCGCCCAGTGCAGCGGACTTTCGAGGTGTCCGAACATTATCGTCGAAGTCGTCGGCAGCCCCACCCTATGCGCCGAACCGACCACATCGAGCCATTCGGCGGTCGTCAGCTTGTCCGGGCAGATCTTCTCGCGAATATCGTCGCACAGGATTTCCGCCGCCGTACCGGGGAGCGAACCCAGCCCCGCATCGCGCAGCATGGACAGGTAATCCGAGACCGGCATCCCCAGTGTCCGCGCGCCCTGGCTCACCTCCAGCGGCGAGAAGGCATGGACGTGTAGGTCCGGGCACGCATCTTTCACCGCGCGCAGGATCGAGAGGTAGGTCTCGCCGGTGTAGCGCGGGTGGATGCCGCCCTGCAGGCACACTTCGGTCGCCCCGCGCGCCACCGCCTCACGGGCGCGGCCGGCGATCTCCTCGAGGTCGAGGTCGTAGGGCTTGTCACGATAGCCCGCCTTGCTGCTGGTCTTCGAAAAGGCGCAGAACGAACAGGCATGCGTGCAGATGTTAGTGTAGTTGATGTTGCGGTTGACGACGTACGTGACGACGTCGCCGCGCACCTCGGCCCGCAAGGCGTCCGCCGCCTCCACCACCGCCTGCGCAGCACTGCCCCGAGCCGCGAACAGCGCGGCGATCTCTTCCTCGCCGAGCGCAAAGCCGCCTGCCGCGCGATCGAGTATCCGGTGCAGCCGCGCCGCCACCGGGCCGTCGTGCCGCATGCCAAGCGGCGCGTGCACCGTCCCCGGCGCGCGGTCCGTAATGCCGGGACTCCAGCGGCTGTCGCGCCCCAGCCCCTCGGCGTCGGCCAGGCGCAGCACCGCCGGGCGGATCGCCGGGTCGAGCCAGCCCTCCGCCTCGACGAAGCGCGGATAGATCGTCAACCGCTCTACCAGCGGCAGGCCGGCCCGGGCGCAGACCGCCTCAAGCCGCGCGATTTCGGGCCAGGGCGCCTCGGGGTTCACGTGATCGAGCGTCACCGGGGAGATGCCCCCCCAGTCGTCGATGCCTGCGTCGATCAGTTCGGCAAGACGATCATCATTGAGGTTGGGCGGTGCCTGCACCGAGACTTCGTCCAGCAGCACGATCCGCGCGGCGGCGATGGTGCGCAGGAAATCCGCTTCGCTCGCCTCGATGGCGCCGGACATCTTCGTGCCGGGCTTCGGGCAGAAATTCTGGACGATGACTTCCTGCAGGTGCCCATGCGCTTCGTGCAGGTCACGCAGAGCGATCAGCGCCTCAATCCGCTCGCGCGGGGTCTCGCCGATGCCGATGAGGACGCCGCTCGTGGTCGGCACCCGCGCCCGCCCTGCCGCCGCCAGCGACGCGAGACGAACCGCGGGGACCTTGTCCGGCGATCCATGATGGCACATGCCCTTGTCGAGCAGGCGCTCGGACGTACTCTCCAGCATCAGCCCGACCGATGCCGCGACCGGGCGCAGCATCCGCCAGTCGGCCTCCTCCAGAACCCCGGCATTGATATGCGGAAGCAGGCCCGTCTCTTCCAGAACCCGCTGCGCACAGTGGCGCACGTAGTCGACGGTGCGCGTGAAGCCGCGCTCCTCCAGCCACTCGCGCGCGGCTGCATAACGCCGCTCAGGCGCGTCGCCGAGCGTGAACAGCGCTTCCTTGCAGCCCGCCGCGAGCCCGGCCCGCGCGATCTCCAGCACCTCTTCCTCGGTCAGATAAGGGGCATGCAGCCGGGAGGGCGTCGTCGCGAAGGTGCAGTAGTGGCATACGTCGGCGCAGAGCCGGGTCAGCGGGATGAAGACCTTGCGCGAATAGGTCATCCGTGCCGGTGTCAGCGCTCCGAAGCGGGTGTCGCGCCGCATCCGTGCCTCGGCGAGAACATCGTCCAGCGGCGCGGTGAGGAGACGGGTTATCAGTGCTTCGTCGTCGCGTGCCATGGTCATCCTGTTTCGATACCGGCTGCGATCAGTGCTTCGCGCGCAAGCCTCTCCCGGTCACCGGCGTGGCACATGACTGTTGGGCAAACGGTGACCGAAAGGCCCCTCTCCCGCAAGCCCCCCGCATCGGCGGCATCGGCCTCGTCGATCACCAGATGGTCGAGAAGATCGCCCCGGTGATTGGAGTAGTGATCGGCGATCGAGACGTTGGAAACGGGCCTGCCCAGTTCTCCCAACAACTTGCCGAGCGGTCCCTTGATCGACGCGCCGCCGACCAGCGGCGATACCGCCACCACAGGAACTCGCCGTCGCACTAGTGCCTCGCGCACACCTTCGAGACTGAGGATCGGATCGACGCTGAGGTACGGATTCGAGGGGCAAATGACGATGGCGGCAAGGTCGTCGCGGGCCAGTGCCTCGGCGAATGCGGGCGATGGCGCAGCACCGGGAACGCCGTCGAACCGCACCCCGGTGGCCACCGGCCGGCACTGCTCGGCGACGAAATAGCGCTGGAAGTCCAGCCACCCCTGCGCGGTGCCGACCTGGGTGCGCACGGGGGCATCGCTCATGGGAACTATCGCGTGCGCGATACCGAGTTCGCGCGTCAGCCGCGTGGTCACCTGCGACAAGGTAGCGCCCGCGCGCAACCGCCAGGACCGGGCGATGTGCATCCCCATGTCGCGATCGCCGAGGTTGAACCAGTCCGCCTCGCCCAGCGCGCGCAGCATGGCCATGGCCTGCCATGTCTCGTCCTTCACGCCCCAGCCGCGCACCGTGTCGTTGAGCCCCGCGAGTGCGTAAGTTACCGAATCGATGTCCGGGCAGATCGTCAGGCCAAGGTGCTCGAAGTCGTCCCCGGTATTGACCACGATGGTGAGGTCTTCCGGCGCGAGCACTGCCGCCAGGCCCGCCGCCAGCTTAGCCCCGCCGACACCGCCACTGAGAGCGAGTACGTGCTTGCCCGTCATCGAAACATGTCCTGTTCCACTGGACGCAGGCCGCTCACCGCGCCCGGTCCGTCATCCTCGCAGGTCCAGCGGCCTGCGCCCCGCACAATGGCGACCGGCGTGCCTTCGTCCCCCTCGCCCATGGCCAACGTCGCCATAGCTGCGATCGAGTCCGCCACCGCAATCACCGTCGCCTGCAGCATGCGGCCGTAGAGATCGACGCCGCGCCCTCGGCGGTCCTCCAGCACGGCAAGCCCTGCGCAGCCGATCGCGGTGCCCACCGTGCCGATGCGCCATGCGCGGCCCATGGAGTCGGCGATCACCACCGCCACCCGCACGCCGCTGGCCTCGGCCAGTTCCGCGCGCAGGCGCCGCGCAGACGCATCGGGCTCGCACGGCCAGAGCAGCACCGTGCCCGCATCTCCGCCGGAGACATTGCTGGCGTCGATCCCGGCATTGGCAAGCACATGGCCGGTGCGATGCCGGGCGATGATCGCGGCGGGGTGCGGGCGCATGATCTCGGCGCTCTCGTCCAGGATCGCCTGCGCCATGGCAGGATCGCGCCCGGTCCGCTCCGCTAGAGCCCGCGCCTCCTCTCCCGGCGTCAGCGCCGCAAGGTCGATTGAACGCCCTTCGATCTTGGAGACGATCTTCTGCGCAACCACGCAGATATCGCCATCGCGTAAGCCGTCACCCTGGGCCACGAGCGCGGTGCAAATCGCTTGCGCAATAGACTGCCCCGCGGCGAACATGGGCAATCCGGCAAGCGGTCGTACTGTAAGTTCTCGAAGAGCGTTCATCCTGTTCTCCCGAACGACACCTTAGGTCCGCCCCCGACAACGACAATCCAAGGGCGCGAAACTTCGCGGGAGAGATACAAGCATGGCAAGCATCGCAGTCATCGGCGGCACGGGAGCCCTCGGCAAAGGTATTGCGCGCAGGCTCGTCGCGGCCGGTCACGCGGTGACGATCGGCTCCCGCTCCGCCGAAAAAGCGCAAGCAACCGCCGAGGAGCTGGGTGCGGCGGGCCATGCCGCCAACGCCGATGCGGCGGAAGGCAAAGACGTGGTGATCGTGACGGTGCCGCACGGCTCACAGGGCGATACCCTTGCGCAGATCCGCGACCGGATAGGAGATGCGGTGGTCGTGGATACGACCGTTCCGCTCGTTCCGCCCAAGGTCATGCGCGTGCAGCTTCCCGTCGAGGGCAGCGCCGCCGCGCAGGCCCGGGCGCATCTTGGCCCCGAGGCACGGCTGGTGACGGCGTTCCACAACGTCTCGGCGCATCACCTCGATTCCGACCATGCGATCGACTGCGACGTGCTGGTCTTTTCCGACGACGTCGCCGCGCGCCAGACGGTGGTGGACTTGTGCCCCGGCATGGGCCTGCGCGGCCTTTCGGGCGGAGCGCTCGCCAACTCGGCGGCGGCGGAAGCGCTGACCTCGATCCTCATCTACATGAACAAGACCTACAAGGCCGACGGCGCGGGTATCCGCTTCACCAATCTGGCCGAAGCGCCCGCGATCCCATGACCGTCTGGGCGCTCATCCCGGTCAAGGCACGAGGACGCGGCAAGACCCGCCTCGCCCCCGCGCTGCCCCCTCATGAGCGTGACAGGCTGGTCGAAGCGATGCTGTCGCGCGTGATCGAGGCGGCAGCGGGCGCGGTGGACCGTACGATCCTGCTGGGACCACCACGCGGCGCGTTGCCCTTCATCTTCGACGATGGTGACGGACTCAACGCGGCGCTGGAAAACGCGCTGGCAATCCTGTCGCGAGGTGCTCCGCCCGATCGACTGATCGTCGTCGCGGGAGACCTGCCGCGCCTTGATGCACAGGACCTGCGCCAGCTTGCCGCCCTGCCCGCCTGCACCCTCGGCATCGCCACCGATCGCCACGGCACCGGCACCAATGCGCTCTCGCTACCCTTGCCCAAAGCGGCAGACTTTCGCTTCCAGTACGGCACCGGCAGTGCCGAACTTCACCGCGCGGCTGCGGAAACGCTCGGTCTGAACGCCGTGACGATCACCACGCCGGGTCTCGCAAAAGATATAGACGAGCCCGCCGACCTGGCCGATGCTGAACACCTGTTCACTTTGGCGAACTGACCAGAGGCCGCACACGGCCCCGTAAAGCGGAGAGGCGAGTGCAGGCAAGCGACATCGACCTGACCGGGCAAGTGGCCTTCGTGACTGGCGGCGGCGGCGGCATCGGCCGCTCCATCGCGCTGTGCATGGCGGACATCGGCGCCGACGTGGCAATCATAGAGGCGATCCCGGAACGCTGCGCACAAGTCACCGCGATGATCGAGGCGCGTGGCCGCAAGGCGCTGTGCATCCCCGGCAACGTCATGGACGTCGAGGCCCTGCAAGGCGCGATCGCGCGCACGGCGGACACTTTCGGACGGCTCGACGTGCTGGTGAACAACGCGGGCGGCGTGACCCGGCGCGGATTCCTCGACCTCACCGAGAAGAACTGGCGGCGGCACATCGACCTCAACCTGGTCAGCAATCTCGCCGCGACACAGGCGGCAGTGCCGGTGATGATCGCCGGCGGGCGCGGCGGCGCGATCGTCAACGTCACCAGTATCGAGGCGAGCCGGGCTGCGCCGGGCTATGCCATCTATGCCGCGTGCAAGGCAGGGATCAACAACCTCACCCGCACTCTCGCGCTCGAATTCGCCGAGCACGGCATCCGCGTGAACACCATCGCGCCCGACTACACGGTGACGCCCGGCACGCGCGGCCAGTTCACCGGCCCGGTGGACGAGGCGGCGTGGTTCCAGCCCAGCCCCGCGCAAGTCGAAAGCGCCCGCAAGCGCATTCCTGCGGGCCGCCCCGGGATCGACGAGGAATGCGGGCGGGTCGCAGTGTTCCTCGCCTCGCCGATGGCCAGCTACGTCACCGGCACCGTGATCCCGGTGGACGGGGGCTCGTGGGCCTCGGGCGGATGGGTGCGCGACCGCAACGAGGTCTGGATTCTGCCGCCTGAAGTCACTGGATAAGCCATGCCCACCTCCCTCGTCATTGCGAGCCCAGCGAAGCAATTCAGCGATACGCAAATCGCCCTGGATTGCTTCGCTGCGCTCGCAATGACGAACCCGGTTCATGAAACGAGAGAGCGATGACTTTCACCCTCAGCACCAGCATGCCCTTCGACCACATCGACAAGCCGCAGGAATGGAGCACCATGGAAGCGCTGCACCAGATCGCGAAGGCGGTGGAGGCTGCGGGTTTCTACGCCGGGACGGTGACGGATCATCCGGTGCCCTCTTCGCGCTGGCTCGACAATGGCGGGCATTATGCGCAGGACCCCTTCGTCATGCTTTCGATGCTGGGCGCCGCCACGACCACGCTGCGGCTGCAGACCAACATCCTGGTCCTGCCCTATCGCAACCCGTTCATCACCGCGCGCGCCGTATCGAGCCTAGACCATTTCACCGGCGGGCGCGTGATCCTCGGCCTGGGCGCGGGGTATATGAAGGCGGAGTACAAGGCACTCGGCGTCGATTTCGACAGTCGCAACGACATCATGGACGAATACATGAAGGCGATGAAGCTGGCCTGGACTGGCGAGGACTTCACATTCGAGGGCAACGGCTTCACCGCGCTCGGCAACCGCGTGCTGCCGACCCCGGCGCAAACCCCGCACCCGCCGCTGCTGGTCGGCGGCAACTCGAAGCGCGCCCTTCGCCGCGCAGTGGAGCTGGGCGATGCTTGGCACCCGTTCTTCGTCCCCAAGGCGATCACCGATACCGCCCGCACCGCCAATCTCGAAGGCGACGAGGACATCCTGGAAGCCATCGCCTACATGGCGGCGCATTGCGAGAAAGTCGGGCGCGAGACTCCGCCCAAGGTCATCGCATCCTCGACTTATTCGGTGAAAGCGGGCTGGAGCGCGCAGGAGGCGCTGGACCATTTCGCCAACCTCAAGTCGCTCGGCGTCGATGGTTCCGGCGCGACGATCTACACCGAGACCCGCGCGGAATATCTCGAACAGGCGCAGAAGTTCGGGGAAGAGGTGATCGCGAAGATCGATTTCTGACGCTCTGGCCGCACCAAGGCCCACCCCGCTGCGACTAGCTTCGCCTAAGGCTCAGCAAGTCTCGCTCCCCTCCCGCTTGCGGGAGGGGTTGGGGGTGGGCTAGGCCCCTCAGCCCTGCACCGCCGCCAGTGCTTCGTGAAACGCGCGGACCGCCGCTTCCTCGTCGCCGTTCCAGACTGCGCCCGAAACCGCAAGAAAGTCCGCGCCCGCCCGCACGAGGTCACCGCAGTTCTCCGAGGTAATCCCACCGATGGCGACGCACGGAATCTCGAAGATCGACTGCCACCATTCCAACACGTCGAGACCAGCGATATGCTTGGTCACCTTCGTCGTGGTGGGGAAGAACGCACCGAACGCCACGTAGTCGGCGCCGTTCTCGCCCGCTTCCATGGCGAGGTGACGGCTGGCGTTGCAGGTCACGCCGATCTGCGCATCGCGGCCGAGCGCCTGACGTGCCTCCTCGACGCTGCCGTCCTCCTGCCCGAGATGCACGCCGTCCGCGCCGAGGCGCTTGGCAAGGCCGATCGAATCGTTGACGATGAACGCCACGTCGCGATCCCCGCAAATCTTCTGCAGCGGCTCGGCCAGACGCGCAGCCTCGTGCTGGTCCACGTCCTTGACGCGGAACTGGAAGGCCGCGACTTCGCCTGCGTCCAGAGCGCGGGCCAGACGGTCGGGGAAAGCCCCGCCGACGTCGAGCGGCGAGATCAGATAGAGCTGCGTGGGTGCGCGCGGAATGTCGGCTTCGTCTTTCATGCGGGTGCTCTAGCCGCGCCGCGGCTCAACGCCAAGCGTTCCGAACACGCGGCGTTCGGGAACCGTTCAGGCGCCCGGGTGTTGCATCGCGCGCCATGAGGATACCGATAGCGCTCGCCCTGACCGGAGCCGCCCTTGCCGGCTGCACCGTCATACCCCCGGCCGATCCGGCCCGGATGCAACCATATCCAACGGCCTATCCGCAGGCGAGCGCTCCTCCGCCTCCCGCAGCGCCGTCGCCGTCAGCCCCTCCGGCCGCGAGCTATCCCGGCCCGGCAGTTACGCCGCCCTATACTCCCGCCCAGAGCTATCCCCCGCCGTCGGAACTGCCGGTCGCGACTCCCGAGCCCTCGCTGACTTACGCCGCGCTCGGCCAGACGGTAACCGTAGGCGGCCCGCGCATCACCCCGCTTGCGGTGCTGGAGGACAGCCGCTGCCCGATGAACGCCCGCTGCGTCTGGGGCGGGCAGGTCCGCCTGCGCGTACGCATCGACAGCGGGCGCGGCGGCGAAGTCGAGGTGACCTCGGGCAAGCCGGTGACGGTCGCCGACGGCACGCTCGAACTGGTCGAGGTCCAGCCGGACAAGGTCGCGGGCGGTGACAACCACGGCACCGTCGCGCAGTCGGCCTATCGCTTCGGCTTCCGCTTCATGGGCGGCTACTGAGCCCACGAAAAAGGCGGCGCCCTTCGAGCGCCGCCTCTTCCTGTCCGGTCCCGAAGGATCAGGCTGCCGCGGCAGCCTCGGCCTTCTGGGTCGAACCGAGGTAGATCGCGTCGATCGCCTCGCCCAGTGCCGCATCGAATTCCGCGTCGCTCATCTGCGAGCGCAGGTCCGAGAGCAGCGCGCGGCTGAAGCTGGCGATGATGCCCTTGTTCTTCGCCAGTTCGACGCAGGCTTCGGGACGCGCATAGCCGCCCGACAGCGCCACGACGCGCAGCACCTTGGGGTGATCGATCAGCGGATCGAACGTGCCCGGCACGATCGGCAGCGAGAGCTTGAGCATGACCTGCTGGCCCTCGGGCAGTTCGTCAAGGTTCTTGAGGATCTCGGCGAGCAGGATCGCATCGCACTCGGCGCGGGTCTCGCTCTTGATGTTCACCTCGGGCTCGATGATCGGCATCATGCCATGCGAGAGCACCTGCGCACCGATCTCGAACTGCTGCTTGACCACGGCGGCGATGCCTTCGGCATTGGCCGAGTTGATGACCGAGCGCTCCTTGGTGCCGTAGACGCCCAGCGCCTTCGAGCGCGCAAGCAGCTCGTCCAGCGTCGGCATCGGCTTCATCAGCTGGACGCCGTTCGCCTCGTCCTCAAGGCCCTTGTCGATCTTGATGAAGGGGACCACGCCCTTGGCGATCAGCGCCTGCGGGGTGGGCACGCCATCGACGGTGCCGTCCATGGTGCGTTCGAACAGGATCGCGCCGATGACCTTCTCCCCCGAGAACACCGACGACGAAATGATGCGCGCGCGCATCTCGTGGATGAGACCGAACATCTCCTCCTCGGTCGACCAGGCATCCTCCTCGATACCGTAGCCCTTGAGAGCCTTGGGCGTCGAACCGCCGCTCTGGTCGAGTGCGGCGATAAAGCCGTCACCGTCGGCCATCTTGGCCGTCATTTCCGAATACTGCATGGTTTCTCCTCCTGAGTTGTTCGGCAACTTGAATTAAAGCCTACGCTGCGCTCCCTCTCTTCGCAACTGCGGCATCTGTCATTAGGGGGTCAATTCGCCGCCACGCGGGGCGGAATGTGACGCGCCCTCGCGTGCAGCATGACGTTCAGGCGCCGGCGCAGCGGAATGTCCACGAAGCGCACGCAAAGCCAGCCGAGCCCGACGCAGGCGGCAAGGTAGACCGCGCCCATCAGCACTTCGTTCCAGCCGAGATCGTCTTTGAAGTAGCGCAGCGGCTCCATCAGCGCCCAGTGCACGGCGTAGACCGCGTAGGATACCTCGCCGAGGAACCACGCCACGGGCATCAGCACGCGCGAAGGTTCGCCGCGCGAGCCCAGCCACACTAGCAGTGGCGAGACAAGCAAGGCGCAGGTCACGTCGTACCAGCCTTTGGGAATGAACGCCGGATCGGCGACCAGCATCGCGAGAATGGCGATGAGGCAGAAAACGCCGAGCCAGCTGGGATGACGAACCTCTTTCACCGGAAGCCCGGCGATCAGCACGCCCGCCGTGAACGACATAGTCGTGCGCAGCATCGTCGTGCCCATCTGGCTCCACAACGGACCGAGATTGCCGCCCTCGCGTGCCAGCACTGCGGGCACGAAGAAGCACGCGGCGGCGATCGCCACGGCAAGCTGGCCGATGCGCGGCAGGCGGAACAGCACCAGCGCGAGGCCGAGGCTGGCGACGAGTTCGAAGAACAGCGACCACGCGGGCACGTTCATCGGGAACAGCGTGTTGGTGAAGGGCGACGGCAGCATCAGCAGGTTGGGCGGCAGCGACTTGGCGATCTTGGCGTAGCTGTAAACGTCGCCCTTGCCCGTCCAGTGGTTCGAGATCGCGGAGAGCGTGGTAATGACGATCCCCGCCAGGAACAGCGGATAGAGCCGCACCACGCGCTGCTTCATGAACTGCCAGGTCGTCAGCCCGCTGCGCCAGCGCGGCAGGTAGGTGCGGCACAGCACGAAGCCCGACAGCGCGAAGAAGAAATCCACCGCGACATAGCCGTGCGGGGCCTGCGAGATGTTGTAATGGAAGAGCGCCACGGCAAGCGCCGCGATGCCGCGCATGCCGTCGAGCGTGACGTACCGGCCCTGCCAGGGCGGTGCGGGAGCAAGGTTTCGATCCGTCATTCCCCTGCGAGCCCCAAAGTCATCCCTTACGATCAATATGTCCGTCATCCCCGCGAAGGCGGGGACCCATCTGATGCCCGTGCAATAGATCAGGTCAGGAGATGGGTTCCCGCCTTCGCGGGGATGACGGAGTTGTTTTGCGTCAGGCTTCCAGCGCCGCGACGCCGGGCAGCACCTTGCCTTCCATCCACTCGAGGAAGGCACCGCCCGCCGTCGAGATGTACGAGAAGTCCTGCGCCACGCCCGCATGGTTGAGCGCCGCCACGGTATCGCCGCCGCCCGCCACCGAGACCAGCGAGCCGTCCGCCGTCAGCGCGGCGGCGGTCTTCGCCAGCGCCACGGTGGCGGCGTCGAACGGCTCCATCTCGAACGCGCCGAGCGGGCCGTTCCACACCAGCGTGCGGCAGTTCTTGAGCACGTCGCCCAGCGTTTCCGCCGCGTTCGGACCGGCATCGAGGATCATCTCGTCGGCCGCGACTTCGTGGACGTTGCAGATGCGCAGCGACGGCGGGTTGGCCGCGAATTCCTTCGACACGACGACGTCGTACGGCAGGTGGACGGTGCAGCCCGAGGCATCCGCCGTGGCAAGGATTTCGTTCGCGGTATCGGTCAGGTCATGCTCGCAAAGCGACTTGCCCACGTCCACGCCCTTGGCGGCGAGGAAGGTGTTGGCCATGCCGCCGCCGATGATGAGGTGATCGACTTGGCGGACGAGGTGCTTGAGCACGTCGAGCTTGGACGAAACCTTGGCGCCGCCGACGACCGCCGCGACCGGCTTCTCGGGCGTGCCGAGGGCCTTTTCGAGCGCCTCCAGTTCAGCCTGCATCGAGCGACCGGCGTAAGCGGGCAGCACCTTGGCCAGCCCCTCGGTGGTGGCATGGGCGCGGTGCGCGGCGGAGAAGGCGTCGTTCACGTAGAAGTCGGCGTTCGCGGCGATCGCGGCGGCGAGTTCGGGGTCGTTCTTTTCCTCGCCCTTCCAGAAGCGGGTGTTCTCGAGAATGGCGATGTCACCGGCGCGCAGGATGCCGACGGCCTGCTTCACGATGTCGCCCGCGATCTCGGGCACGAACATCACTTCCTTGCCCAGCGTCTTCTCGACCGCGCCGACCACCATCGAAAGCGACTGGCTCGGCACGCGCTCGCCCTTGGGGCGGCCGAAGTGGGCGAGGAGGAGGACCTTGGCGCCCTTCTCGGCGAGTTCCAGAACCGTGGGGGCGGCGGCGCGGATGCGGGTGTCGTCGGTGACGGCGCCGTCCTGCATCGGCAGGTTGAGGTCCACGCGCACCAGCGCGACCTTGCCGGTCACATCACCAAGGTCATCAAGGGTCTTGAATGCCGTCATCTCTCGATCCTTATCTCGTCGCCCAGGGCGATATCGCCGTCGTCAAGCACCGTGCCCAGCACACCGCCCCGCCAGTCCGGCAGGAGCGCGCCCTTGAGGCCCTGTGCCACTTCCTCCATGCGGCTGCACGGATCGCATTCCATCGTGACTGCTATGCGCAGGGTATTGCCGATCGCCAGGACATAGCCGGTCTCCCTCGGGAAACGCAGTCCTTCGACCAGCAGGTTCGCCCGCCGCGCATGCCATGGCGGCTCTTCGAAACCGAACAGGCCGCCGCAGATTTCAAGTTCGCCCAGTGCCGCCCGCCAGCTTTCGATCTCCATCAGGGAGACCTGCCGGCGCGGCCGCTTGCCCGGACGCACCGCGCCGCGAAAGTCCCCATGGACTCCCGCGGCGGCAGTTACGGTGACGGACCGCAGTTCCTCCATCGGCGCGCGAGGGCGTTGCCTTCGCGCGATACCGATAAGGCGGCCCGTCCCCATCAAGGTCTCAGAGCAGGCCGCCCATCACGCCGGCCGTGTCGACCATGCGGTTGGAGAAGCCCCACTCGTTGTCGTACCACGAAAGAACGCGCACCAGCTTGCCTTCGAGAACCGAGGTTTCGAGGCTGTCGATGGTGGACGAGTGCGAATCGTGGTTGAAGTCGATCAAGACCAGCGGCTCCTCGGTGTAGCCGAGCACGCCCTTGAGTTCGCCTTCCGCAGCGGCCTTGAGCAGTGCGTTGACTTCCTCGGTGGTGGTGTCGCGGCTCGGCACGAAGGTCAGGTCGACGACCGAGACGTTCGGGGTCGGCACGCGGATCGACGAACCGTCGAGCTTGCCCTTGAGGTCCGGCAGAACGAGGCCGACGGCAACGGCGGCGCCGGTGCTGGTCGGGATCATGTTCATCGCGGCGGCGCGGGCGCGGCGCGGGTCGGAGTGGATCTGGTCGAGGATCTTCTGGTCGTTGGTGTACGAGTGGATCGTGGTCATCAGACCGCGCTCGATACCGATCTTCTCGTGCAGAACCTTGGCGAAGGGCGCCAGGCAGTTGGTGGTGCACGATGCGTTCGACACGACGGTGTGCTCGGCGGTGAGCGCGTCATGGTTCACGCCGTAGACGACGGTGAGGTCGACGTTCTTGGCAGGCGCCGAGATCAGCACGCGCTTGGCGCCCGCTTCGATGTGCTTCGAGGCCGAGGCCTTGTCGGTGAAGAAGCCGGTGCATTCCAGCGCGATGTCGACGCCGTTGGCGGCGTGCGGCAGGTTCGCGGGATCGCGCTCGGCGGTCACCTTGATGCGCTTGCCGTTGATGATGAGGTCGTCGCCGTCGACTTCCACGGTGCCCGCAAACGCGCCGTGGACGCTGTCGCGCTTGAAGAGGAGGGCATTGGCCTTGGCGCTGGCGAGGTCGTTGATCGACACCAGCTCGAGGTCATGGTCGGTACGCTCGAGAATGGCGCGGGCGACATTGCGCCCGATACGTCCGAAACCGTTGATCGCAACCTTGGTCGCCATAATCCTAATCTCCTCTTAGGTGGTATTCTTAGCTGCTGAGCTTTTCCAGAACCTGCGGCACGATCGCATCGACGGTGAAGCCGAAGCGCTCGAACAGGACCTTGGCCGGAGCCGAGGCGCCGAAGCGGTCGAGGCCGATGTTGAGGCCGCCATTGCGGCTGAATGCGGTGAAACGCTCCCAGCCGTGCGTCACGCCCGCCTCGATCGAGACACGCAGGATCGACGGGTCATTCGGCAGGACTTCGTGCTTGTACGCCGCGTCCTGCGCCTCAAACAGTTCCATGCACGGCATCGAGACGACGTCCGCGCCGATGCCCTGGGCCTGCAGTGCGCCCTGCACCTTTACGGCGAGTTCGACTTCCGAGCCGGTGGCGATCAGGATCACCTTGCGGTCACCCTCGGCGCGGCGCAGCGTGTAGGCGCCGCGGGCAGAGAGCATTTCGCCCGAAGTGCGAAGCTGCGGCAGGTTCTGGCGGGTCAGCGCGAGGACCGAAGGCGTCTCGGCGCTTTCCAGTGCGATCTGCCAGCACTCGGCGGTCTCGATCACGTCGGCCGGGCGGAACACGTAGAGGTTCGGGATCAGGCGCAAGCTCATGACCGTCTCTACCGGCTGGTGAGTCGGGCCATCTTCGCCAAGGCCGATCGAATCGTGGGTCAGCACGTAGATCACGCGGGTCTGCTGCAGCGCCGACATGCGGATCGCGTTGCGCGCATAGTCCGAGAAGATCAGGAAGGTGCCGCCGTAGGGGATCACGCCGCCATGCAGCGCCATGCCGTTCATCGCCGCCGACATGCCAAATTCGCGGATGCCGTAGTAGACGTAGCGACCGGCGTAGTCCTTGGCCGAGAACGCCGACTGGCACTTCGCCTTGGTGTTGTTCGAACCGGTGAGGTCGGCGGAGCCCCCGACCATCTCGGGCACCAGCGGCGCGAGGACGTTGAGCACGTTCTCCGACGCCTTGCGGGTCGCGACGGTGGTTTCGCTCTCCAGCCAGCCGGCGAAAGTCTTCGCGGCTTCGTCGCCCGAGGGCAGTTCGCCGTTCATGCGGCGGGTCAGTTCCGCGCCCTTGTCCGAAGCGGCAAGGCGGGCGTCCCACTCGGCGCGCAGCTTCGCGCCCTTTTCGCCCAGCGAGCGCCAGTCGGCGAGGATCTCGGCCGGGATCTCGAAGGGAGCATGCGCCCAGCCGATGTTCTCGCGGGTCGCGGCGATCTCGGCGTCGCCCAGCGGCGAACCGTGAACGTCGTGGCCGCCTTCTTTATTCGGCGAACCCTTGCCGATCAGCGTGCGGCAGGCGACGAGCGTGGGCTTGTCCGAAGCGGCAGCCTGGCCCAGCGCGCGCTCGATGTCGGCGAAGTCATGGCCGTCGCACTCGAACACGTCCCAGCCCGAAGCGCGGTAGCGCGCGGGGATGTCTTCCGAGGTCGAGAGCGAGGCGTCGCCGTCGATGGTGATCTTGTTGTCGTCCCACAGCACCTTGAGGCGGCCCAGCTTGAGCGTGCCGGCCAGACCGATCGCCTCGTGGTTGACGCCTTCCATGAGGCAGCCGTCACCGGCGATGACCCAGGTGTTGTGATCGACGAGGTCGTCGCCGAAGGTCGCGGCGAGGTGACGCTCGGCCATCGCCATGCCGACCGCCATCGCCACGCCCTGACCCAGCGGCCCGGTGGTGCATTCGATGCCTTCGATCAGGAAGTTCTCGGGGTGACCGGCGCAGACCGAACCGAGCTGGCGGAAGTTCTTGATATCCTCCAGCGTCGGGCTGGCGTAGCCGGTCAGGTGCAGCAGCGAATAGATCAGCATCGAGCCATGGCCCGCCGACAGCACGAAGCGGTCGCGGTCGGCCCACTTGGGAGCCGAGGGGTCGAACTTGAGGAACTTGGCGAAGAGCACCGTGGCGACGTCGGCCATGCCCATCGGCATGCCGGGGTGGCCGCTGTTCGCCGCCTGAACCGCGTCCATCGAAAGCGCCCGGATGGCGTTGGCCATCGGCGCAAGACGGTCGGAAGCGAGGGTCATGGGATTACTCCGGGTACGCGCAAAAATGCGGGACGATTCGAATTTCGCGACCCCCTTTAGGCAGAGGTCGCCTCCCGTCAAGTTCACCGCCCGATTTCACCCTCTTCACGCGCAGATCGGATATTGTCCTGCAGCCCATCGTATCTTCCGCACTATTCAAGCGCAGACAAGTGACAAGATTGTGAACAACCCGCGCCAACTGCTTGCCCGGCCGCCACAACCGGCGCAGCGCTTGGCCATGGAAAACCCGCTCAAGGGCCGGGCGATCGGCGCGGCCACCGAGGAAAGCGCATCCACGCGCTCCATCTCCCTGCTTGCGCTCGACCGCATCGAGGCCGCATTAACGCGGATAGAGAACGCGGCCCCCACCTGCATTGCCAAGGGCGCGGACTTGCGCCGTCGCCACGAGGACCTCAAGGCGAGCATCAGCCAGTCGCTGTCGGGGCTCGACGCACTTCTCGCCCAGCGCGTGCAGGCGGAGGACGCCTGATGGGCAACGTCACTCTCGGGATCGGCGGGCGCGAATTCATGCTCGCCTGCGCGGACGGAGAGGAAGCGCATATCCTGCGCCTCGCCCGGCTGATCGATTCGAAGGCCACGGCATCGGGCGCGGTCGGGCAGACCGAGACGCGGATGCTCCTCTTCGCCGCACTGATGATGGCGGACGAATTGCACGAACTGCGCTCTCGTCCCGAACCGCAGGCGGTCCTGCCGATCGAGGTTCCAGCGATTCCGGCACAATTCGCGGAAAGACTGGCGCGCATCGCCTCGCGTGTCGAAAATCTTGCCGACCTTCTTGAGACTGAAGCAGCAAACGCCTAGATAGGGCCTGACGGGATCTGCCCGGCACGTGCCGTTCGAACATCCCTGAGGCTATAAGCAATCCATTGGGGGCTGTCCCTGCCCGGATCCTGGTCCGGAACACATGGTCCCCACCTGACGTCGAGGCGTCAGAGGATTTCTAGGAAACGACCCATGGTGGACCCGTCACCCCCCATACATTCTCAGGCCCTTCTTCTCGCGGATGAGAAGGCTGCCTTGCGCAAGCGCTTCCGGCAGGCGCGGGCCGAGCATGTCGAGGCCCTGCCGCAGGGGCTGCGCGCGCTGATTCTCAACCGGCCGCCTGCGCCGATCCTCGCGCTCATCCCTGAAGATGCGACCGCCGGGCTCTATCATCCGGCAGGTTCCGAAGCGCCGTCGCTGGGCTGGGCGCGCTGGCTGTCGGAGAACGGCCGCCGGATCGCCCTGCCCTTTTTCCCGGCGCGTGAAGCCGCCATGGAGTTTCGCGTCTGGGACAACCCGTGGGACGACCAAAGCCTCGAAACGGGACCGTGGCGGTCCCTCCAGCCGCCGGCCGAGAGCGAAAGCGCGGTGCCGAATGTCGTGATCGTGCCGCTGGTGGCGTTCACTGCCGAAGGGCATCGCCTCGGCCAGGGCGGCGGACATTACGACCGCTGGCTGGCGGCCCATCCGCAGGCCACCGCGATCGGGCTTGCATGGGACTGCCAGTTGGCCGAGGAACTGCCCGTCGAAGCCCACGACCGGCCGCTCGCCGCCGTGGTCACGCCGACGCGGATATACAGCATATAAAGAGGACCTGACATGCGCGAGACACCGACTTGGCGAATCCCCTTCGGGGTGCTCCTGCTGGTCGTCGCGCTGGGGCTCTATGCCATGCTCATCGCCAGCTACGTGCCCGCGCTGATCGGCGGGTGGAATGCCCTTGCCCAGACGCCGGTGTACATCGTGCTGGGCGTGGTGTGGCTGCTGCCGCTCAAGCGTTTCCTGATCTGGATGGAAACAGGACGCTGGAGCGCTCCGGTTACGACCAAAGCCAACTGATCCCGCCGCCGTCATTGCGAGCGTAGCGAAGCAATCCAGAGCCGCGCAAACCGCCCTGGATTGCTTCGCTACGCTCGCAATGACGAAGGGTGGGAACGGCCGGCGTATATCCAGAAACGAAAAAGGCCGAGCGTGAGCCCGGCCTCTTAATTCGATCGCTGCTGGAACCACTTCATAAGAAGTGGCGCGAGTGACGGGGCTCGAACCCGCGACCTCCGGCGTGACAGGCCGGCA